>NZ_CP077107.1:3084669-3393136 GCF_019263745.1 Methanospirillum hungatei | reverse complement strand
TGCAGGAACGGGATCTGAAGAAGAATAAACGGAACGAATACACCTTTGGCTCCCAGGAATACCAACTCTATGACATGCAGCAGAATGTCATAAAAGTCATCATGAACACCTATTATGGAGTGAGTGGGTATTCACGATTCAGGCTCTATGACCGCGAAATTGGATCTGCTGTCACATCAGTGGGCCGGGCTATCATCGAACATACCCGGAGCACTATTGAAAAAATGGGGTATAGTGTCATTTACGGAGATACGGACTCATGCATGATTCAGATACCGGCACCATCTCTTGAAGAGACGATTACCAAAGCCAGGGAGATTGAAGCTGTATTAAATGAGAGTTACAACACATTTGCCCGCGAAGTGTTACATGCAGAAAAACATTATTTCTCAATAAAATTCGAAAAAGTCTATCGACGGTTCTTCCAGGGAGGAAAGAAGAAACGATATGCAGGCAACCTCATATGGAAAGAAGGGAAGTCAGTCGATGAGACAGACATGGTCGGGTTTGAAGCGAAACGATCAGACTCCCCTCTCCTCACCAGGAAAGTCATGAAAGAAGTCATGAACAAGATATTACTGGGTGCGGATTTACCGGAGATAAAAAAATATCTTGGAGCTATCATCAAAACCTACCGGGCCGGGGGATACTCCCTTGATGAGATTGGAATACCCGGAGGCCTGGGCAAAGAGCTCAAAGATTACGGAACAGATGATGCTCATGTCCGGGGAGCCACATATTCGAATACTCACCTGGGAACCAACTTTAGCAAAGGGAGTAAGCCAAAGAGGATTTACATAAAATCAGTAAATGGGAGTTATCCAAAGACTGATGTACTCTGTTTTGAATATGGAGACCAAGTTCCAGATGCATTTACTCCGGACCTTGAATTGATGCTTGAAAAGACCATAAAGTCACCCATCTCCCGAATTCTCGAACCAATAGGATGGAGTTGGTCGGACGTAGACCCGACACGGACCACACTTTCAGATTTCTTTTAGGTAGACTATGCAGGAATACCAGGACGGAGAAGAGATCCGATTTAACATTCCCCGAGTAGTTATCGCAGGAATTCAGAGCGGATGTGGGAAGACGACTATTACCCGTGGCCTAATGGCAGCGCTTAAAAAACGGGGGCTTGTTGTGCAACCATACAAAATCGGCCCTGATTTTATCGATCCAAGTCATCATACCCGAATCTGTGGCAGAGTATCCCGAAACCTTGATGTCGTTATGGCCGGTGAAGACGGATTAATTGATTCTTTTTACTCCGGTTGCGCTGGTGCAGACATCGCAATCATCGAAGGGGTCATGGGGATGTATGATGGTATGGAAACGACATATGGAAGTACTGCGCATATCGCCAGGATTCTCAAAGCCCCACTCCTCCTTGTTATCCCGGTTCATGGAATGGCGAACAGTGTTCACGCCATTGCATCCGGCTTTCAGAATTATGAACCAGACTCAACGCTCGCAGGGGTCATTCTCAACAAAGTAGGAAGTCCCCGTCATGCTGAACTGCTCAAAATTGGAGCTCAAATCCCACAATTCGGATTTGTACCAAAAGATCCCTTGTTTCATACCGAGAGCCGTCACCTGGGGCTGGTTATGGGTGATGAAACGACGACAGAAGAGCCGGTATCACTCATTGAGGACTCCTGCGATATCCCTGAGATCATCACACTTGCCTCATCTGCTCCTCCGCTCACCACACGAACGAAAGAGCTTGAAAACCCGACCAGCCAGGTAACAATCGGAGTTGCCCGGGATCCCGCATTTTGTTTCTATTACCAGCATAACCTTGAAATGTTGGAAAATTCTGGTGTAATACTCACATATTTCAGCCCGATGCAGGATCATCTGCCAGAAGTGGACGCCCTCTATTTGGGTGGAGGCTATCCGGAGCTTCATGCAGATCTGCTTGAATCCGGTCCGGCCCGTGATGAAATTCGTGCTGCCTGTGATAACGGGCTTCCTGTCTATGGGGAATGCGGGGGTCTCTTATACCTCACTGAAGGACTTAGCGGAGAGAGAACATATCGCTGGACAAGGGTGCTTCCAGGCCTGGCCGAGATGGCACAGCGGTTTCAGGCATTAGGATATAGCGAAGGGAGAACCACAGGGGGAACATTACTCACACCGGAGGGAATTGAGGTTCGGGGACATGAGTTTCATTACTCATTTGTCACCCCGTCCAGAGACGCCCGCTATGCCATCAACCTGACGAGGGGGAAAGGTATCCGGGATGGCCATGATGGCATGTACGTTCATGAAACAATTGGCTGCTATACCCATGGCTGGTTCTCGAAACAATTTTCAGATACGATAGTAAAGGCTGCAGAGGCCTTTAAAAAAAGATAGATATGTCAGCTCTGCATGACCTGTCTGAACCGCTGCCCAAATGAAGGGAAGAAATCCTTTTTCCTGGACATGACACCTTCAAGGATTACCGGCTGATTCTGGTATCCGAGTTTTGTCAAAAGGCCATGGTCACCAGCAGCAAATAGAAAACTTCTCTGGCCGATAACATCGGTCACCAGAACAATACTGATATCATATCCGTATTTCATCTGATAGAGAGTAAGAGAATCCTGAATAATTTGTATATTCGAATCAGCAAATTCGCGTGATCCGGTCATGATCTGTGCAATTGAGACAGTCCGGTCCTGAAGAGTGAAATCCTTGATATCTCTCACAATCAGTTCTTCAATAGGAACACCATCAAGGTTCATTCCTTTATTGATGAGTTCACTTCCAAATTCTTCAGGTTCTATCCCTGCAATCCCGGAGAGATAGGCAACTGCTTCCCGATCACGGTCAGTCGTTGTTGACATCTTCAAAACAAGAGTATCAGACAGGATACCAGCAAGGAGCATGATTGCGATGGCTTTGTCCGGTACTACCTGTTCTTCCCGGTATCGCATGGTGATGATCGTTGAGGTCGACCCCACCGGCTCATTTCTGAACCTTATCGGCTGGAGCGTTGCAATCGTTCCTAGCCGGTGATGATCGATAATCTCAATGATCTCTGCAGTCTCAATTCCTTCAACCGCCTGGGTATACTCATTGTGATCAACCAGGATGACCGATTTATGAACATCTTCAAGAAATGAGTTCCGGGAAAGCATCCCAATAAAATGACCGTCTTCATCAGTAACACAGGCAGTCCGGTAAGGTGAATTTGAGACAATCTGGGCAGCGGTTGAGAGGAGATCATCTTTATGGATTGTTTCAGCATCAGTTGCCATTATGGTCTCAACCGGTCCGGAGAGGTGCAGCAGCCTTCCTACACTGAACGCATCCAATGTGGTTTTTAAAAGAGATACTTCCATACTCTTTGCACTCTCCCTGACCCGTTCTCCCAGATGTGCTCCTTCAGCGATGATGAGTGCACATATACCCTCAGCTACAAGCGCAATTTGGGATGGCTCATTATCACCAATGATCGCCACATCATCAGGACCGAGCCGTGCCAGAGAGATATGAAGCGCATCGATAACTATTGAAGCGTTCCCATGTATCTCATCATGAGCTGCATGAACGATCTCCGCCTGTAGGATTCTGGCGAGTGCTTCAAGCTTAATGGGCCCGACTTTCAATGGAAGACTTGCATGGGGACTGACATATGCCCGGGCCAGACCATGTTCACTGACCAGACCCAGAAACCGGTTTTCATCATCAACAATAGGGATGTTCCTGATGTCATATTCATCCATCAGCAATGCTACATCGATTGCCGGAATGTTCATGGGCGCTTTTTGAGTATATAAAAAAGGAATATCCCCAACAGATGGCTCTACATTTTCAATCAGAACCGGAGGTTCTATTCCGGCAATGGTGAGGGCATGATCTGTTTCAGCATTCAGGTCACCGCATCGTGCAGGTATAAATGTTCCTGAATGAATCTGATTGAGTAGTGACGCATACGCTACAGAACTTGCAATGCTGTCCGTATCCGGTTGCCGATGGCCGATAATATACGTAGGACTCATAAGATGTATGCAGAGAATTGCGTGCTGTGGTAAGATATCAATTACCGATCCTTTAAATTGCCCTGAATGAATATTCCTTACAAGGCAGAATCATGAACCTGAATGAAGAGATAGATATTACCAGGGCAACCGGAGTCATTCAGAAACTTATCGGATACATTGGAGCAATAGCTCTGTTTATTGGTGGGATTGCGATGTACGTTGAACTTCCCGTAATCGGAAGAGTAACGTGCCTGTATTGTCCGACTGCATCAGGATACCTGTACATCGTTCTTGCACTGGCGGCAGGCTTTCTTGTATATGCCGAAAAAATCAAATTTTTATACCTGACTGGCGGACTAGCATTCCTTCTTCTGGCATATGATGCATATTCTGCGACTACCATCGGATATGCAGTACAGATGCTTCTCTCCGGAGGTCTTGCCCCATCGATGGGCGGACAGATCGACCCGGTTATGACCCAGATGATGCAGAATACCGAACTCTCTATACCTATTGCATGGATTCTCATCGGTCTTGGAGCACTGCTCATAGTCCTGACTCCCCAGATCGAGGCAAAAGAGAATGAAAAAACTCCCATAAATCCCCGTGAAGCAAATCTTCAGGAACGAATACAAGAACTTGATAAAATCGTAAAGATGTATAAGGACGGAGATATTTCAAAACAGGAGTTTAGTCATCTAAAAGAAGAGATTATGGCGATGACGAAAGAGAAGTGACAAACAGCATATCTTCTTCTTTTTTCAAAAATGCCATAAAAGTATTGTTTTAAACAGAATTTATCAGAACATATATGTCTATGTTCTTTTCATTTAGTGAGACAGGTAAGCCATTTGAGTGATCGGATTGTAACATATATACGAACACACTCCTGAATATCAGGTCATTATCTCTTATTGAACGGTATACTGAAATTTCTCACTATATACGCGAATCATGAAAAATATCACTATTAAAGGTGCCAGGGAACATAACCTGAAAAACATCTCTGTCACTATCCCCCGTGATCAATTTATCGTCATCACCGGCCTGTCTGGATCAGGCAAATCCACCCTCGCATTTGACACCCTCTATGCAGAAGGACAAAGGCGGTATGTTGAATCACTCTCCTCATATGCCCGCCAGTTCCTTGGCCTCATGAATAAACCGGATGTGGATGCAATTGAGGGTCTATCCCCGGCCATATCCATTGAACAGAAATCGACCTCGAAAAACCCCCGGTCAACAGTCGGAACGGTTACTGAGATCTATGACTATCTTCGGCTGCTTTATGCACGAATCGGTATCCCCTATTGTCCGGAACATAACCTTCCCATCATAGGACAGTCACCGGAGCGGATTGCCGGGCGTATTGAGGAAGAATGCACCGGGCAGATAACGATCCTCGCACCCCTCATCAGGAAAAAGAAAGGAACTTATCAGCAGCTCTTCAAGGATCTGAACAAAGAAGGATTTGCCAGAGTCCGGGTGAATGGCGAGATATACCGGACTGATGATGAGATCACTCTTGAACGGTACAAGATGCATGACATTGATCTTGTCATCGACCGGCTCGATGTATCAGATCACTCCCGACTTGTCGAAGCATGTGAACAGGCAGCTGCCAGATCCGAGGGACTTATTATCATCACCTGTGAAGACGGGTCAGACCGGACGTATTCATCCAAAATGGCCTGTCCGGTTTGTGGGATAACCTTTGAAGAACTCCAGCCTCGGATGTTCTCGTTTAACAGCCCCTTTGGTGCCTGTCCGGACTGTAAGGGTCTTGGGATCAGGATGGACTTTGATCCTGAACTCATCATACCGGAAAAGGAGAAATCAATAGCTGAAGGTGCTATTGCAACGTACCGGAATTTTCTTGACGGATATCGTTCCCAATTTGTCGGAGCCGTTGCGAAACATTTTGGATTTTCAGTCAACACTCCCATAAAAGATCTGAACGAAAAACAATTCAACGCCCTGATGTACGGATCCAATGAGAAGATATCATTCCATATGAGCTACAAGCAGGGTGAAGGAGAGTGGTCACATAAAGGAACATGGGAAGGGCTGCTCCCCCAGGCAGAACGTCTGTATAGTCAGACCAATTCAGAATACCGGAAACGTGAACTTGAAAAATTCATGAGGATAACCCCCTGTCAGGCATGCAAAGGAAAGCGACTGAAGGATAAAATTCTCGCGGTCAGAATAAAAGACAAATCCATCATTGATCTGACTGATCTCTCCATTACTGCAAGTATTGCATTCTTTAACAATCTGGACCTCTCTGAGAAAGAGACTGAGATTGCAAGGCAGATACTCAAAGAGATACTGGCTAGACTTACCTTCCTCGAACGGGTGGGTCTTGGATACCTGACCCTGTCACGAAGTGCAGGTACTCTCTCCGGTGGCGAAGCTCAGCGGATACGTCTTGCGACCCAGATTGGTGCCAATCTCATGGGGGTGCTCTATGTTCTCGATGAACCATCCATCGGACTGCATCAGCGGGATAATAACCGGCTTATTGACACCCTCAGGCAGCTCCGGGATCTTGGAAACACTCTGATTGTAGTCGAACATGATGAAGACACCATTCGGGCTGCTGACTGGGTTATTGATATGGGACCCGGAGCCGGGCTCAATGGTGGTGAGATCATTGCAGAAGGGACACCAGAGGAGATCGAACAGAATGAACGATCCCTTACTGGTGCCTACCTCTCCGGACGGATGCAGATAGAGATCCCGGAAAAGAGGAGGACTCATGACCGGTTCATATCCATCACCGGGTGTCAGGAAAATAACCTGAAAAACGTAACCGCAAAAATTCCGATGGGGACCTTAACCCTCATCACCGGTGTTTCGGGATCTGGTAAATCATCTCTTATTTATGATACCTTGTATCCGGCTCTGCAAAAGATGGTGTATCATTCCAGAGTTGAAGCAGGGAAACATGCTTCAGTGATCTGTGACGATCCAATCGACAAGGTCATCGTCATTGACCAGTCACCCATCGGCAGAACTCCCCGGTCAAACCCGGCAACGTATACCAAGGTCTTTGATGAGATTCGGAATATCTTCGCCGAAACTAAAGAAGCAAAGATGAGAGGATACAAATCCGGACGGTTCTCATTTAATGTCAAGGGCGGCAGATGTGAAGCATGTCAGGGAGACGGACTGATAAAAATCGAGATGAACTTTCTACCAGATGTTTACATTGAATGTGAAGAGTGTAAAGGAACCAGATATAACCGTGAGACCCTTGAGGTAAAATATAAAGACAAATCCATTGCTGACGTCCTCGCAATGAGCGTAGATGAAGCAATTGAAATCTTCTCAGCCATCCCGAAGATCAGAAACAAATTGCAAACACTTGTGGACGTAGGACTTGGATACATCAAGCTTGGACAAAGTGCAACAACACTATCTGGTGGTGAAGCGCAGCGAATCAAGCTCACCAGGGAACTTTCAAAACGGGCAACCGGGCAGACCGTCTATCTGCTTGACGAACCGACAACCGGACTGCATTTTCATGATGTCAGAAAACTCATCCAGGTCTTTTCAGAACTTGTTGCCAAAGGAAACACGGTAATTGTTATTGAGCATAACCTCGATGTTATCAAATCAGCAGATCATATCATCGATCTGGGGCCTGAAGGAGGAGATGCTGGAGGAGAGATCATCGCTACCGGAACACCGGAAGAGGTAGCAGGTAACTCTGCCAGTTATACCGGCATGTTTCTGGCCAAACTCCTTCCTCCATCACCTCTGGATATGACAAAGAAACGAGCACCAAAAAAGAAAAAAGCCTGATCAGACAGATGGATGATACACGGTGAGTATTGATCTTACCACTATACCGGAAGAACCGGGATGTTACCAGTTTAAGGATGAAACAGGTACCATCCTGTACGTCGGAAAAGCGAAAAACCTGAAGAAGCGGGTATCAAGTTACTTTCAGAAAAAAAGTATAACTCCCCGTATTGATATTCTCGTCTCCCTCATCAAGGACATCGATGTCATTGTAACCTCATCTGAAGTCGAAGCCCTGATTCTTGAAAATAACCTGATAAAAAAATATCAGCCAAAGTTTAACATCGACCTGAAAGATGCGAAAAGTTACGCATTTATCCAGATATCCAATGATCCCTTCCCCCGAATCGGTATTGCCAGGGACAAAACAAGTAAGAAAAACGGAACCCTCTACGGGCCCTTCGTCTCTGCTGCAGAACGGGATCAAATCCTGAAATTTATCAAACAGACTTTTCATCTCCGGACATGTAAAAAGATGACAAAACGGGCATGTCTCCGATCCCATCTCGGAACCTGTGCCGCACCATGTACCGGAAAAATATCAGAACCAGAGTATCAATATCTGGTGAAGAGTGCAGATTATCTCCTGAAAGGTAAGAATCAGGATCTCATCACTGATCTCCAAAAAGAGATGGAAACTTTTGCCGCATCTGAAGAGTATGAAAAAGCACTTGTTACCAGAGACCGGATTGCAGCGATTGAGAACTTGTCAGAACGACAATATGTTCAGCGACAGAAAAAATCTGATGAGCACATTGTGAATTATCTCGTATCTGGAGATACCGTATACCTCATACTCTTTCATGTTGAACGAGGGTCACTGACAAGTAAGGAAGAGTATGTATTCCCGGAAACAGAAGACTTTCTTGATGAATTTATCCTCCAGTATTACTCATCAACCAAACCACCGAACGAGCTGATACTCCCCTCACCTCCCGGATCAGGGATGGAGGATTACCTGACCCATCTCAGAAAAACTCACGTAACACTTACCATACCTAAACAGGGTGAAAAAAAACATCTTCTTGATCTAGCATATAAAAATCTGGAAGTCTCCTTCTTCACCGGAAAGATGAGACTTGCTGAACTAGGTGAAGCGCTGCACATGGATCCTCCGCCTGAAGTCATTGAGTGTTTTGACATCTCCCATCTCATGGGCACCGGAACTGTTGCATCTATGGTCTCTTTCAGGGAAGGAAGGCCTGACAAAAGAAATTATAGACGTTATAAAATAAAAACAGCAGGTCCTTCTGATGATTATGCTGCGATGGCTGAAGTGGTGAAACGGCGATATTCCCGGCTCCTTCGCGAGAACAGCCCGATGCCTGATCTTATTGTTGTGGATGGAGGACCAGGACAGTTAAAATCTGCACATACTATCCTTGAAGAACTCTCCCTTCCGATACCAATTATATCCATCGCAAAACGTGAAGAGGAGATTTTCATTCCCGGGAGAAATACGCCCCTCTCAATGCAAAAGAAAAGCCCGGCTTCACTCCTCATCCAGGAGATCAGGGATGAGGCACACCGGTTTGCCATTACATACCAGAAAAAACTCAGACAAAAGAGCATGAAGGAATGACACAATTTCAACTGGTATCAGATTTTAAACCCACCGGATCACAACCGGATGCTATCGCAGAGTTAGTAGAAGGTTACCGGACCGGATCTTCATTTCAGACATTACTTGGAGTAACCGGTTCTGGTAAGACATTCACGATGGCTAATGTCATCGAGCAACTCCAAATTCCGACTCTGGTTATCGCCCATAATAAAACACTGGCAGCCCAGTTGTACCACGAATTCCGAGATTTTTTCCCAAATAACCGGGTAGAATATTTTGTTTCATACTATGATTATTACCAGCCAGAATCGTATATCGCAAAAAAAGACCAGTATATTGAGAAAGATGCCCAGATAAACCCAAAGATTGAAATGATGCGGCTCTCTGCAACTGCATCACTCCTGAGCCGAAATGATGTGATTGTTATAGCATCAGTATCCTGTATCTACGGTCTTGGTAAGCCTGATACCTACAAACGAATGGGTTTTGACCTGGGTGTCGGGCAGAAGATGAGCAGGCGGGAGATCATCAGCCGCCTGGTTGACAACCTGTACGAGAGGAATGAGATAGAGATCATCCCAGGTCGGTTCAGGGTAAAAGGGGACATTATCGACCTGGTCCCCAGTTATTATAACAATATCATCAGGATTGAACTCTTCGGAGACGAAGTAGAAAGAATCACCGAGATAAACAGGACTACAGGAAACCCGGTCGAACGACTCAGACATATCTATGTGTATCCGGCCAGTCACTATGTCATTGATGAAGCGCAAAAAGAGCAGGCACTCATCGAGATAGAAAAGGAACTGAACGATAGACTTCCCCATCTGGGGATGCTTGAATCACACCGGCTTCGTCAGAGGACTACCTATGATATCGAGATGATCCGAGAGACTGGATCATGCAAAGGGATTGAAAACTATTCACGATTCTTTGACGGAAGGAAACCTGGAGAAAAACCATACTGCCTTTTAGACTATTTTCCTGAACGGTTTTTAATGTTCATCGATGAAAGTCACCAGACACTTCCCCAGGTCAGAGCGATGTTCAATGGTGACCGGTCAAGAAAAACTCCTCTTGTTGAGTATGGTTTCCGGCTTCCATCTGCATTTGATAACCGGCCACTCCGGTTTTTCGAGTTCGAACAATACCTGAAGAATGTCATCTGTGTATCTGCAACGCCTGGTGATTATGAACTTGACCACTCAAACCAGATCGTCGAACAGATCATCAGACCAACCGGCCTTGTTGATCCGGTTGTAGAGGTCAGGCCAATCCAGGGGCAGATGGAGAATATAAAATTCGAGATACAAAGAACCATCGAACGGGGAGATCGAATCCTCATAACAACCCTCACAAAGCGGCTTGCAGAGGAACTTACTGAATATCTCCTGTCTCATGGAGTAAAAACCCGCTATCTCCACTCAGATATTGATACCCTTGAACGAACTGAGATCATCAGAGAACTCCGGCTCGGGACCTTTGATGTTCTGGTCGGTATTAACCTGCTTCGGGAAGGGCTAGATATTCCAGAAGTCGGGTTTATCGGTATACTGGATGCTGACAAGGAAGGGTTCCTTCGTGATGCACGTAGCCTTATCCAGATTATCGGTCGTGCTGCTCGAAACTCAGATGCTTTTGTAGTATTGTATGCCGATACGATTACCGGCTCCATGCAGAAGGCCATGGATGAGACGGAGCGAAGACGGGCACTTCAGATTGAATACAATACATCACACGGCATCACCCCAAAGACCATTCAAAAACCGGTTCGTGATCAGGAGATCGATCTCGGAAAGAAGAAGAAGGTTCCAAAGTCTGCTCTGCCAAATCTTATTATTAATCTGGAATCACAGATGAAATCTGCAGCCCAGCGACTTGACTTTGAAGAAGCAATACGACTACGTGATCAGTTAGCTGTTTTAAGAAAAGAAATGGAATAGGGACGAAAAAATTACTGGACGGTAATAAATCCGTCTTTCGTTTTTATCGAACTTCCTTCATCACTAAAGACACTCAAACTGACGGTGTAGTTACCTGAGCTTGAATAGATATGAACTGGATTCTGATCATATGACTTGACGGTATCTCCAAAGTCCCAGAGCCATGAGGTCGGGAATCCTTGTGAACGATCCTCAAACTGCACGGTGAGTGGTGCCTTTCCAGAAACCGGATGGGCAATAAAGTCTGCCTCAGGCTTTTGAAGGATGGTAATAGTCTCATATGCATAATCCTTGGCAATAAATGGCTTTTCTACCTGGTGAGTTACCTGATAGACTCCAGGACCATCATATATGTGGGTTGCATTCTTTGAGATTGCTCCTTTCGGTCCATCTCCAAATACCCATCCATATGCTACGCCTTCTGTATTCAAAGACGTATCAACAAACTCGATCTCAACTCCTGGAGGAAGAATTCCTCCTTTAGATTTTGCAACAAATTCTGCTATGGGATTTGTAGTAACTTCAATATAATGCTCTTTTGTCTTATTTACTCCATCAGTCGCGGCAGCATTGTAGGCGGTCAGAGTAACCGTGTAGTTACCAACTTCAGCAAAATAATGTACCGGTTCACGAGTTGTTGTGATTTCACCATCACCAAAGTCCCAAAGCCAATCCGTTGGATTGTTTCTGGTAAAATCTTTAAAGCTTACCGGGTACTTCGGAGGCACTCGAGTTCGATCAGCTTCAAAGTCCGGTTCTGGCGGAATAACAAAGACAGCCTCTAACGTATGGTTATCAGTGATGTTCGTAAAGCAGTATTTATTGTATACACCAACCGAGTTATTGTCAACAATCACATCATAGACAACATTTCCTTCATCAGGTGTAATATTGAAGCATTGAGTACTGCCACAATTAACCGTAACTACTCCATCATCACCAGCAGGATCAATCATACCTCCTTCACTCTGATTCACCAGAATCTCATAGGTTTTTATCTGGAAATCCGCATGAATGGTATGATCTTCAGTGACATTTACAAAGGTATATGTTGATAATGCACCCTTGCTCTCACCATCAACCTGAACGTCCTTTATTGTATAACATCCGCTTGGGGTGATGGTAAAGATCGCTGAATCTCCAATCGGAACAAGTTGTGGAGTGGATGGACTAATTGTTCCTCCAACTCCAGCAGACGGAGTGATAGTATACGCATACTGAGTAAAGTATGCAGAGATGTTGTGATCCGTAGTCACATTATTGAAGCAGTATTGATAGGGGCTTGTCTGGTTCCCGGTATCCTCTCCGTCAATAACTACAGATGAAATATAATAATTGGCATTTGCGGTGATGTTGAAGCACTGGCTGTCGCCAAAGGTGACATTCACTGAACCTTCCGGCTCAATTATACCGCCCTCACCAGCGACCGCCTCGATGGTCAGGACGTCAGACTGAAAATGTGCAACGATGTCGTGATCCTCATTTACTGTTATGTTGTAAGGATTTTCCACTCCCTTTGATATTCCATTGTCAGTTATTTCTGATAACTGATATCCGGCAAAGGGATTGGATTTAAAGGAAAGGGTTTCCCCAAATCCAGCGGTGTAATTAGTTAAAGCTGGAACAATTATTCCTTTGGTTTCATCTGCTGAACGCGAATTTACCGTGTAGTTCAAGGGTTCAAAGTGTGCAGTAATAGTCGTATTCTTATCGATATCACAGACAGAACCGATGTAAATTTTGTCAGATTCAGACGAAAGAAGTTGCTGTGCATCAGTAGATGTGAAGTTTGCATAAGTAAACCGATATCCCGGATCTGCTACAACTTCATGTTGGTGAGTACATCCGAGGTACTCAATCCAATATGGTGTTGCTTCTGATGTCCCATCTAAAATTGAACCTCCGGTTGTCGCAACCGGAGTGATAAGAACATGAGTTGGTCTGAAGAGACCAAGAAGGGTATGATTATGGATCATCTGTGATGCAGGGAAATCCCATTTATCATTGAATTTTTGCTCTCCATCAACCCAAAGTTCCTTAAACACATACCCATCATTTGCAGTGAAATTATACTGGTTACTTGGAGTTTCAAAATCATACAATGTAATTCCAGGGTAATTCACAGATCCGCCCTTTCCAGCGGTTGCATTTACTGCAACTTTCTTCTTCACTGAAGTAAGGGAAAGAGTTGCATTCTGCAGAATCTTGGTGTGCTGATAAACTGCTGAAGGCTGATTATAGGGATACACAATTGGATCATATCCATCACGATGAACGGTCAGGTTTCCTACCAGCCAAGCAGGTAGCTCTCCACTCAAGTTAAATTCCTGAGTATTACCTGCAGTAACGGCAATTACACCAGACGGATTAATAGTGCTATGATCATCATCGCTCGCAGTCAGATAATATGTCATTAATTCTAACTGGATAATTTCTCCCCATTTTGAAGGTCTGCCTTCAAAGAGTGTCGTATCTACCGTAACAACCTTTTTCGCATATAATGGCATCTGGTCAAAGGTAACACTTACAATCTGATGAGATGGGAGAGAGACCCAGCACGGAGTTGTTCCGAGTTCATCACCCTCAACAGCGACATTTGCTCCCCCTTCCTCATCAACATTTGTCTCAAAGAATACCTGAACAAACTCCTGGTCAGGAATCAATGTTTCTACTATTGTCTTTTTCTCTCCGGCTGATACGTTGAAATATCGAGGCATCTCATTCATGGAATACCCGTCAAGGAAATATAGGTATACGTATTCTCCAGCATAGAGTTCCATATCGAAGGGAGTTGTCCCCACTAGACCGTAAACAAATTTTATCGGAGGTATTGTTTCGGTACCTACAATATTCTTGATACCGGCAGATACTTCGTCAGGAGTCCCATTGTAAGACTCAAGATACTCCTGAATCTCCATTTCCATCCCGGAACCCAGGGCAGAGAAATTTCCTCCGACAACTACTACTCGTGCACTGTTTGGTTCACTCTTAAATGTAACAATGCCGGAGTCAGGAATTGGAACCAATGGAACGTATAATTCAGTTACATCACCTGCTTTAACAACAGTGGTGTTAGAATACGGATAGTAACCATCCTTAGTAAGTGTAAAATTATACGTTCCTGGTGGAAGAGATTCAACAGATGCAGGTGTTGAACTATAAATTACACTGGTTACATTTGGAATGAAACGCTGAAGGACTAAGTTTGCCCCAGGTGGTTGAGTATCAATATGTATTGCACCATATTGAGGATTGGTCTCGGTCAATGTAATATTAAAGACCTGATATGATTCAGGAGCAACAGTGAATGATTCATTCCACCACGTGATGTATCCATATTTTTTCAAAAAGAGTCGGTACTCCCCAGGATCAACAAAGAATTCTCGAGGTGTAATACCTGCTGTATCATGAACCGTTAGATTATCGGGTGATACTGAGGTATTGGTGAGATAAATCTCAGCCCCATCCGGATTTGAATCGACATAGATAACCCCCTTAGATGGAGCGGCCATTGATCCGGTCACCAAAAGCATGAGTACACATGCCAGTGCTATGAACGGAATTATCTGAACCTTTCCCATAATTTGATCGTCCCCTTCCCTTTGATACGAGAATGCCTCGAAATTACTTAACGCATCCCCAATACGGGTGCAACTCGCAACAGGAATTAATCAGGGTTATATTGTTCATCATATATATAGGTATGGAAATACGTTCTATATACTTTCAATTCTTTATTCGCATCAGGAATAGTTACTGATTTGTCGAACGAAAAAAGATATCAGGTATATCGAAGAAAAATTATATTTTTTTAAATATTTCTCAAAAAAAGGGATTTTAAAGAAATTGCTTATACGACAACTACGTATGCAACACGTCTCTTTTCGTTAGTTCCTGCATCATTGCGCACAGTCAAGGTAACTGAATATTGCCCTGGTTTTTCATATTTATGTTTCGGTGCCTGCTCAAAGGAGTTTGTTCCATCTCCAAATTCCCAGAACCATTCGACAACATTTGATTGTGGTGGAGTAGTATCTTCAAACTGAACTTCTAATGGTGCTTTTCCGCTATACTGTTGTTCTGGAACTTCAAAATCTACTCCTTGTGGGACTGTTTTATTTACTATCGTTATCTGTTGAGATGTTGTTGCAGTGATCGGTTGCCAATTTGTAACGGTCAGATTCACGGTATATGTTCCAATGTTTGTATAGGTATGAGTCGTGATGCCTGTTGGAGGAGTATCAAGAGTTCCATCTCCAAAGTTCCAATTCCACTGGACCGGACTTCCTTTTGAGGTGTCGATAAATGTGACAGGAGTATTAACAACAGCCCAACCAGGAGGTACTGTCATGAAACTGGGGATTAACCCTCGAACACTGATATAATCCGTTTTAATTGCAGTATCATCTCCAAATGGATTAGTGACTTTAAGTGTTACAGTGTATTTACCCGGGTACTGATACTTATGAGAGGGGTTCGTTCCAGTGGAAGTCTGACCATCACCAAAGTCCCAATAATATGACTGAATATCAGGCCCCTGGACATGAGATGTAAAGACAACCGAATCTTGAGTGTTGACTGTTGTTGGTTCTGCAGTGAAATCTGCTTTTGGTGAACTTTTATCTGTAATATTTACAATGTTTCGGGTCGTGTTGGCTGTCCCATAATACGTGTTACTGACTGTCAAACTGACATTATAAACACCATAGCTCGGGAATTTATTTAGCGGATTTTTCTGAGTAGAGGTATTTCCATCATCAAAATTCCATAAAAATCCAGTCACATTACCAGTAGACTGATTATAAAACTGTACCCCTTGAGCCAAATCAGTTGGAACTTTTCCTTTCGGAGTGAAATCTGCAACAAGAGGCTGAATTACATCTATCTTTTTAATAACACTGTTTGATGCACCAGTGCTTTGGTTTGTGACTGTTAAATTCACATTAAATTGCTTCTGGGCGATACCAGCAGGAAGGGTGAATTTATGTTCTGGATTTTGTGTTGCGTTTGTTGATCCATCATCAAAATTCCAGAGCCATTTATTAATACTGTCAGCAGGAATGGATTCATCAGTGAATTTTACTACTAACGGAGAGACCCCTTTTGTTTTATTTGCTTCGAATTTTGCCTGGATGTTCTCCGAAACATGGATCATTTTTGATACAGTACTATAGTCTCCAGTGTCTCTTTCAACAGACAAATTCACCTTGTACGACCCGGTCTCTGTATAAGTTCTCTTTGTGTTTTGAGTTGTGACCGTTGGTGGGACCAGTTTGCCACTTTTATCATAGAATTCCCATAACCATACTGATGGAGAATCTGTTGAATTATCCAAAAATTCAATTTCATATGGATATGTACCCATGATCTGGTTATATTTGAAATCTGCAACTAAATCTTCATCAATTAATAATTGACGAGTAATCTTATTGGATGTCCCTTTACATGTTCCCGAAGTATAGGTTACCGTTAATGAAACGTTGTATAGACCACCCTCATAATAAGTCATCTTTGCATTTTGACCTAATTTATTTATGACTGATTTTTCAGCGGTTTCAAATTCCCATAAATAGGTTTTTGTAACTCCTGCAGCCCCTTCACTTGTAGAAGTAAAATCAACATCAATTGGTATATTTTTCAAAGTTACTGGATCTACCCGAATTATTGGATGAACCGGCGTCGAGGTGAAATTTGCATACAAACCTCTCACTTCGACATTGTTTAGTTTATATGGACTAATCCCATAGGTGGAATTTCTTGCAGTCATATTTACAGCATAGGATCCAGGAGTGGAATATTCATGTGTTACCGTATTTGCTGTAGTGGTTAGATTCTTCTGGTCACCAAAATCCCAATACCAACTATCAATTTTACTGCCAGTTGAAGTATCCTTAAATGTATATATGACGGGGAACGTCGGACAATTTACTGTAGAACTTGTGAAATTGGCTACAATGGGTTTATACACAGTTATTTTTTTCGTTGTGATATTGGTAACTTGTCCTTTAATGGTATCAGGAGTTAGGTTCAAACAAACCCGATGTTCCAGATTGTATGTTCCCGGGTTTATTATTGTATAGGTGTAATTTATTTCATTTTTTGTATATGGTGAATTTATTTGATTGCCATTTAATTTCCAGATATAATACCAGTCACCTGCATTATATGGAGGATACAAAGAAGCATACGGCCAACTGGAACTGGATGTAAAGTTTACTTTATGAGGAGCAGGGGCATACAGTACCCCATCTTTTTCAACAAGACTTGTTTTTGATGTAAAATTGGTTACATTACAGGAAATCAGAGGGGAAGGTAACGGTTTAAAGGGAATATTCGTAATATTATCTGAAAATACCTTGTCATGAGTCAGATTCTTTGCAGTTAGAGTAACAGTGTATGTTTTCGACAATTCATTTGGAAATGTATGATTTTTCTGTAAAGGCTGGTTATTTAAAATTGTTCCATCCCCAAAATTATAATTCACATAATCCGGTTTCCCACCATCAGAATCGTATGTTGCGTTAAACACATATTCCCAGGGACTACCAAATTTGGATTGAGATAAATTTGTTGCAGAAAAATTGGACCATTCACTTTTTATTGGATTCTGAGCATAAACATTTTTAGAAATTGTCTGAAGAGCTCCTGTATGAGTTGAATTGCTTGCAGTGACCGTTAAGAGGTACCAACCAGGAGTATTATATGTATATGTGAAATAATTATCTGGTGAGCTATCTACTTTTTTCACAATTCCTCCCGTCCCTCGAGACAAGTTCCAATCATATCTATCCGGAGTATATGTGCCCCCTAAATCGACTGCAGTATAATTGTCTGACACTGCTCCTTGAGATACATCCCTATAGAAAGAACCATCAGGGCTTTCGGTAAAATTTTCAGACACCAATTTTATTTTTATATCGCCATATGCTAATATGCCGATATCATCAGCAACAGTTATTCCCACAATTACGAGAAATAATAAAATTACCGGAACCCATTTCAGGTTTCTTGGCATTACTTTTTTCATTCCTTAACACTCCCCACGTGGATAAGCCAGTCCCTCATGAGTTATCAGATCAACACCTGACGTCATTTTTAACCTGAAACCCAATTACCAGAACCAGCTCTTGATATATAGAAGATCATATTCTTCACATATTATAAATATATTCATATTTTATCATCTCTCACGTTCGCTGATCCATATAAAACACAACCACAGAAATCACAAACCTATGCTTAAGAGGGAAGTAATTTTCTGTAAAAACATTCCATTAGTACTATATGGCAGAGCCAGTACGGGTGAAAATGACCACATCCATGGGGGACATTCTCATCGAGTTAGCAGAAGATAAACCAATTACTGCGGGAAATTTTAAAAAACTCGTTGAAAAAGGATTTTATGATGGGATAATTTTTCACCGGGTGATTGATGGTTTTATGGTTCAGGCCGGTTGTCCTGAAGGGAAAGGAACCGGAGGGCCGGGTTATACTATTAAGGATGAATTTGGCAAGAACAATCGGAATGATCGCGGCACGCTCTCTATGGCTAACTGCGGCCCGAACACAGGTGGCAGTCAGTTCTTCATCAATGTTGTGAACAATAACTACCTGGATCCAAAACATCCGGTCTTTGGGAAAGTGGTGGAAGGCTTGGATGTTGTTGATGCGATATCTAAAGTAAAAAGAGATCGATTTGATAAGCCGAAAGAGGATGTTGTCATCCTTAAGGCTACAATCGTCTGAATAATTATTCTTCAGACTCTTTTTTGGTATTTTTATAAGTCTCGATATACTGAATTTCTTCAATATCCGCAACATCATCAAAGATTGAATTGGTGATGTACGGTTTCATGCTTAACCAGTTTCTGCTTGCATAATAGATACCTGGCGGCAGTTTCACTCTCGCAGTTGTACCTTCCAGTTCTACTTCCATATCATACCCTGAAAACAGTTTGATAAGACCTGAAACCTTCTCAGTCGCGCTTTCGACCATTCCCTCGATTCGGTATGTATACGTAAGTGTCTGTCCGGCAAGAGGATGATTAAAATCAACAATAACCCGGTTTCCAATAACATTTACAACAGTTCCTGTTCCTGCTTCAGGTATGGTAACTCGCATTCCCCGTTCTGGTTTTTTAGAAAAAGACTTTTTCTCATAGGAACGAAGTAATTCCTGTTCATGTTCACCAAATCCTTTTTCTGGTGAAACTTCGATAGTCTCTTCAAAACCGGGTTCTTTCCCAATAATAGCTTCATCAATACCGAGTATTATCTGTCGCTTTCCGGCACATACAACCTTAGGAGTATAGTCCCGCTGCTCATCAAAAACACCAGCTTCGCGGGCTTTCTGTTCGTCGGTTGTATCAAAAAGTATTCCATTTGCATATCCGGTAAAGTTCAGCCGGATAAAGTCGCCTTCTTGTATTGACATTCCTGATTCCTTAAGTAAGTGGCAAACAAGATAGATAAAGGATAGTGTATATGCTTGAGATTGAAATAAAAGTCAAAGTTATCAATATTGACGAAATAAAAAACCGTATTCTTTCTATTGGAGGAAAACATTCGGAAACAGTAGTTGAAGAAGACCTCTATTATAATGCCCCTCATCGTGATTTTGGAGTAACAGATGAAGCGCTTCGTGTACGGAGTGCAGGTGGAAAAACCATACTTACATATAAAGGGCCTAAAAATACCCTGATGGGCTCAAAAATCCGGGAAGAACATAACGTCCACCTGGATAAATCAGAAACATTTGATACTATTTTACGCAATCTTGGATTTAAACCGGTTGCACGAGTAAGAAAACTTCGGGAATACTATACATATCAGGATTTTTCAATTGCTCTCGATAAGGTGGATGACTTAGGAGAGTTTATTGAAATCGAGTTAATTACTGAAAATGATGCAAAAAATGCGGCAATACGAGTAGACAATTTAGCTGAAAAATTAGGAGTTGTCGGAGATAGAATAAGCATCTCCTATCTAGAACTCCTCTTATCTAAACATTAAGTAATTTTACTTCAATGTCTTTTGCCTCATCACCAAAGTGGATCATGGCACAGTTGCCCATGGCAGCCGGACCAGGATTAACCACCTTAATGCCACCTTCTTCTACAATACCACGTTGTTCATGAACGTGAGCACAACAGATAAGGTCAAACTTATCCATATACTTCTGAACGCTGGCACTTCCAACATGGTTGCCACCGATCTCATCCAGGTATCCCTGTGGGGGAGCATGGCTGATCAGGACATTATGTATACTCTTCTGCATCCTCTCCATTGAAATCTTCATCAGATCGTCGATCTGTTTATCTGTCATTTCAAACGGAGTACCAAATGGTGTAGGATTGGATCCTCCAATACCAACCAGAGATATCCGGCCCAGGTTCATGTACGAACCATGGAGGTTGACACTGTTACTCTGTTCAAGTGCATCAACAACCTCCTTAGGATCACAATTTCCGGGAACCGAAAAACTCGGGACATCGATCCGGGAAAAACAGGTCTCAACATCCTTTGCAGTTCCCATATTGGTGATATCCCCTGCGATGAAGACGACATCGGGCGCTAATTCCATGAAGGATTCAAGCATCCCGTATTCTCCGTGCAGATCTGCAAGCAGGAGCGCTTTCAACATACGTTATTACTTGGGAATTTTGCTAAAAAATCTTATCTCAGGATTGTTCCATGATCCTGTCAATCTGCCTGATAATGCAAGAGATCCCAGGGTTGACACCACCTCCGGGATCAGATCACGGGATGTACCTCTCTCCAGAGGGGTTCCAGGAAGTGGAAAAAACCTGTGAGCATGTACATACCCGATCTTGGAAACCTCATGGCACAATGAAACAGTCTCAAGCAGCTCCTCGTCTGTTTCATCAGGAAATCCAACAATAATATCTACAATCGGGGTAAGCCCGGCATCTGTGCATGCATAAATAGCATCCCAAACTTTTGTAAGTGAATGACCTCTATGGATCTTTTTTAATGTACTATCTGCACCGGATTGAGCCCCAATATGCACTTTTGTATTTGAACAATACCGGGAAATTAGTGCAATGGCATCTTCTGTGACAAACTCGGGTCTGATCTCTCCAGGGAAAGTTCCTAGAAATACCTTCTTTTCTGGCAATTTCGCCAATTCTTTTAATAGAGAACTGATATGGCGGATGTCGGGATGAATGCCATCAGTACCATAAGCTAATGCATTCGGACTTAAAAACCTGATATCCCGGAAAGATTTCGCGAGATTAACAATCGAAGAGATACTTCTATGACGCATACATCTACCGAAAATCCTAGGTGTCTGACAATAAGTACAGCCATATGGACACCCACGAGAAATTTCTATATACCCTTTATACTCTCCAAAACTTGGATTTCCATCAAGGTATACAGTATGATCTACCGGTTTATAGAAAGAGGATGTGGCAACTCCGGGAGGTAGAGGCATGTTTTTTTCTATACTCTCTAACAAACGCGGGACAGTATATTCTCCCTCACCCACCACTACATAGTCTGCAACAGAAACCAGGTCTTTCCATCGTGCAGACGCATGAGGGCCACCAATTATGGTAATTGCATCTGCATTCTGAATTTCTTCAATATATAAATGACCGGTAATGGAGTTGAGACTATACAGAGTAACATCCTCTTCAGGCCTTGTTACGAAATTCAGATGATAACCTGCCCTCTCACAAGCAACATGCAAACAAGCCATGCTATTGCGTTGACTCGGTATCGTTCTCCAACAGATCCTCATTTGATTATCCTGATACACAACAAAATGAACTAAACAGATTAGAGAGATCAGATCAAGAATTTATTTCCTCTATCAGTTACAAAATGAATGAACAACTAAAAAACTGTTGCTTCTGTATATACAATTACTGAATCCTGATGGATTTCAAATGGTTTTACTTCCCTGGAATGTTGTGACATACGCATTTTCACAACCTCAATTGCTAGATGGACATCAGTTGAATCACTACCACGTGCATATTTTAGCAAAATCACCGTGTCACTCAGGTATTCTATCAGATTGTATTTACTAATAAATGAATTCGTTTTATCTGCTTCGCTAATTAAAAGAGATGTGCAATTAAGATCACGAATACTCTCTAAGAACCGCATCATTTCCCTTCGGCGAGTTGCATCATCATGAAATAGGTCTTCAAAAAGAGAGATTGGATCAATGACAACCCGGTGAGCTCCGGTTTTTTTAATAAGAGTGGGGAGTTCATTTTTTACACTATTTATTGCCAGATTAAAATCAGAAGGATCCAGATTTACAATAGTAAAACTTGTGTCTAAAAATGCAGACACATCCCAACCTTTATTCTCCATATAATTCAGGATACGTGAAGTCCTTTCTTCAAGTGTAATATACAATGCATTTTGTCCCTGTTTCAAACCCTCCCAAATAAAGTACTGGGCGAAATTAGTCTTTCCGGTACCATATGCACCAATAATAGCAGAAACAGTTCCTTCAATCAATCCTCCGGATAGCATCTCATCCAGGCCTTTGATTCCAAATCCCAACCGGTGAATCTTTGCCAAAGGTGCTTTCATATCACTACCCTGATGTTAATGACTTCAAAACCACGTTCTGAAGTAATCTTAACAGCGAATTTCACAAGATCACGATCTTCAAGATGAATCATGACCCCACGGAATTTTTCAATATAAAGGACCCTTTGTCTTTTTGCACTTGATGATTCTTCCCACCTGAAATGAATCACAGCATCCATCGCATCTGCTACTTCAATCTCCTGATATGGGCTTAGGATACCCTTGGTCAGAATTAAATAAAAAGTGGTATTCCATTTTTTCGATACACGCTGCATCCCTCTTAAGTATGCTGAAAGATCAGGCCACTTTCCAGCAGCAATGTATTGCGTTGCTATCTCTGTCAAAGAATCCAGAATAACCATGCTTTGTTCAGGCATTTCATCTAGAGTGAAGGAGAGAGTTGTCAACAAATTGTCGTGAATTTTCCGACGCATTGTCATTCGTTCAATGATGTCATCATATTCCGAATACCAACTGATTGGCACCAGACTTGTGTCAAAATAAATATCCGATAAATCATCAAATCTTATTTTATCAATATTGGAAAGCAGATCTTCATGAAAAGACTGAGAAATTTCACGAAGAATGGATTCTTTTCGTTTTGTTACCGTGATATACCTGATCTCTTTTGGCACCAGAACCTTTTCACCCGGGTTTCCCTGATTGAGAAGATGAGACAAATTTATCATTGAACTGTAAGCAAATTCATTTTTACCAGAACCAATATCACCTTTCAGTAAAATTACAGAACCTGGAGGGATTCCTCCACCAAAAACCGGATCAAGGGTTGACAATCCGGTTGGCATATAATATTCGAATTTTCCGCCGGTCATTATTAAAAAACTAGATAGTTGTATTTCATCTTCAATAACAAATTAATCCTTTGTATCAGAAACTATCCTATAAATTATTTCTTCTCGTGCAGATTGTTATTCGGTTATGGATAGTAATAGAATATTCCCTTCTTATACAAGGTGAAAATTGTTATTATTTTTAACCTATGATGTCATATGATACTCAACTGATACCTGATGAAACCATATGTTTGTTATCGGTTTCTGGTGGGGTTTAGATGGAAAAATCTGATCAATATAATAAATCAGAAGAAAAGAAAAAAAAGCGCCATAGTATCCGAATAAAAGTTCCAAATATTAAAATTGGTAAAATCGGAAGACGTAGTAGAGATTTTAGCGATGAGCAAAACCCGCTCCAAAAAAAGTCTGCAAAAACTCCAGATATTACAAAAATTTCTCAAATAACAATTAAACCTGAAAAGAAAGAATTATCTGATAAAAATGAGTCTGGCATTACCCGAATAAAATATGACTCTGGAAAAAAGAAAGAAGAAATAACGGTTTTTGATGAAGATTTAAAAGGAACATTTAAAACTGAAAAAGAGAGCACTGATCCAGGTTATGAAAGAAAACTCTTAAAAAAACTTAGTCTGACTAGAAAAAAGAAATTTGAAGAATATAATTTTGAAAAACATGGTAACCTTCTTGATATCCAACTTCCTCTCCATTACGAATCAAAACAGGAATACTGGGTAGAGCCCGGATTAGCACGAGTTGTTATTGCTCACAATGGCAAAACAAAACTTCATGAATATCTTCTTTATGAACCAGAATTAACCCCATTTGAATATGAATTACTTGAAAGGATTCATGAAGATCTCAGAGATGTTTTGATACTAACCGATGAAGAATTAGGGATTGAAAGAAAAACGCTCCTCATATCGAAGGCCATAGAGCTCATTGAGTATTATGGTATAGACCTGAATACAAGATCTCTATTTAAGATCGAATATTACCTTCTTAGAAATTATCTTGGTTGGGGACGAATCAATGCACTCATGATTGATCCCCTCATTGAAGACATTTCATGTGATGGGGACGATGTTCCAATCTTTCTGTTTCACCGAAAGGAACAAAACATTAAAACAAATATTTCATTTGATAAAAATTCCCTGATATCTCTGGCAATTACCCTTGCTCAGCGATCAGGAAAACATATCTCTTCAGCTAATCCGATCATCGATGCCACGATGCCAGATGGATCTCGACTTCAACTGACGTTTGGATCAGAAGTGACATCCAGGGGAACATCTTTTACCATTAGAAAATTTAGGGAAACTCCGTTTACCCCAGTTGATCTGATGGACCTGCACACATTTAATGAAGAGATGCTTGTCTATTTCTGGCTTTCAATTGAGAATAACATGAGCCTAGTATTTATTGGCGGGACAGCATCTGGAAAGACGACCTCTTTAAATGCTGTCTCTTTATTTATTCCCCCCCTCGCTAAAGTTATTTCTATTGAAGATACTCGAGAGCTCACTCTTTTTCATGATAACTGGATTGCAAGTGTCACAAGAGAAATAATTTCCGAAGGAGGAGGTGCTCATGTGGATATGTTTATGCTCCTCAAAGCAGCGATGAGACAGCGTCCTGAATATATTCTTGTAGGAGAGGTTCGTGGTCATGAAGCACAGACATTGTTCCAGGCAATGAACACCGGACATACAACATTTTCAACGATGCATGCCGGAAGTGTAGATGCTGCTATTCATCGTCTTGAAAACGAACCATTAAATGTTCCACGAAACATGCTCCAGGCATTAAACATTTTAAGTATTCAAAAACAAATACAGATGGGTCCTGATCGTGTTCGCCGGTGTGATGAAATTGTTGAAATTGCGGGAATAGATCCTGCCACCGGTAACATTATGGTGAATACTGTTTTTGAATATGATCCTATCGCAGATGACTTCAATTATACAGGTCGTTCCCAGGTTTTAGGAGAAATTGCAGCTTTTCATGGATGGGGCCCTGATAAACTGGTTGATGAAATGGACCGTAGAAAAATGGTTCTTGAGTCGATTAAAAACCAGAATATTCGGGATTATGTAACATTTACAAAAATAATTCAGGCATATTATATTGACAAAAAGAATGTAATGGATAATCTGAGTGACCTGAAAGCACTGGTATCATGATCACATCACGGATTGTTACCTGGTTAGTTTATAAAAATCCCAAAAAATATGGCGACATTCACAATGATTTAATAGGGATCAGGTCTGGGAAGACGCTGGAACAATTTTTAAACCAGGCACTCATGGTCGGGATCTTGACCGGACTGATTTTTGGATTAATTGGAGTGATAACAGGATATGCACTCTTTTCTCTGAATTTTGGTTTAAAACCGGAACTCTATAATGTATTAAATATCTCTTTTGATCCAGAAACAGGTAATCTTCCAATTATTATCCTTATTCAGATTCTCCTTGGTACTGTTCTGACCATTATTGGTGCAATAGTCGGATATTGGACATATATCATGATTCCAGCCCTTACAAAAAAGGGGCGAGAAACAAAAATCACCATCGGTCTTCCAAATGCTGTATCATATATGTATGCAATGAGGAAAGGAGGGGCTGAGATAATTACTATACTCCGATCCATTTCCGAGATGTCAGCAATTTATGGTGAAGTATCCTATGAATTTCGTCAGGCTGTTCGTGATGCTGATTTCTTTGGATATGATATCATTAATGCTTTAAAGAGACTCAGTGAAACCACCCCCAGTTCAAAACTTCGTGATTTTCTGCAGGATCTTATTTCAACGGTTGAAAGCGGAGGAAATCTATCTGATTTTTTAAAAGACCGGGTAATGAATCTACAGGAAGAAGTAAAATTTGAACAAAAAGAGTTTCTCCAGTTTCTTGGATTAGTTGCTGAAATTTATGTAACAATTTTTATTGCAGGGCCTCTTTTTCTCATCGTCATTCTCGTGGTGATGGGAATGATGGGATCATCGGCAATACTCGAACTTTCACTTATTGGATACGCCGTCCTCCCTATTGGAGCCACAATATTTATTCTCATGATCGATACAATCTCCATAAAGGATGAGAATGTAGTTACCTATGTCAGAGCAAAATGGCTTAACCAGTACTCTGATGTCAGAATTTCAGAAAGTGGGAATGAAGAACATCTGTTTTCTGCCCTGGCAAAATTTGAAAAACTACAACCGCTCAAACAATGGCTCTCAAATCCACTGCAGGGATTTATTCAGAGACCAGAACTCACTTTCATTTTCAGTGTGCCCGCAGCAGTGATATATGCCAGTTATTTTTTTCTAACCATTCCAATCGGAACACTAGAGGATACAATTAATTATCTCGATGATCAGGTGATGATTGCGCTTCTTATTGCACTTATTCCATTTGCCTTTTTTTACACCAGATGGAACCAGATAGTCAGATCCATAGAAGCAATGATTCCAGATTTCCTTGACCGGATGGCTGGAATTAATGAAGTAGGAATTACCCTGACACAGTCTATTGCTGTGATATCTAGGGCCAATATGGGAGTTCTTGGATATGAGATAAAAAAGATTCATCGTGATATTGAATGGGGTGCGAATTTTTCAGATGCCCTTATCCGGTTTGAGCACAGGATTAAGACAGGATTAATTGCCCGGACAGTCACTCTGATTACTAAAGCTGCAACGATGAGTAACTCAATCGCTTCATTATTAAGAATTGCTGCAAATGATGCACGAATATCAGAAAACTTAAAACGGGATCGTTTTTCTGAGATGTTCATTTACACAGCTATCGTCTATCTGTCTTTCTTTGTTTTCATTTTTGTGATAGGGGTTATCACAACACAATTTCTGACCGTTTTAGCAGAACAAAGTAAATCAGGGTTAGCAATGGCAGGACCCCTGGCTAATCTTGGCTCTACTTCCCTTATCACCATGGATCGGTTATTATACCATATTTGCCTGATTCAGGGGCTGTGTTCAGGGCTTGTTGCCGGTCTCATGGGTGAGTCATCGATAAAAGCAGGAGTAAAACACAGTTGCATCCTCATAATTGGTGCACTAATTGCCTTTAATTTCATGTTCTGATAAAATTTTAGATAGAAGATGAAATACGAGATCAGACCATAGAGGAAACGGTACCTGACCTCCGCCATTCCCTGAACCGAAGCCTGGTATCCCAGATAAGCTCTCGGAGCCCACTTTCAGATGCTTCCAGAAGATCAGATAGTGGTTTTGTTGCTTTTGGATCATTTAATTCATACAAGAGGACCGCAATCCATGCACGCCGGTTCAGAGTACCGCGATATAATAAAGGAATAAGCATGTCAGTTACCTGTGAACCATACTGAAGGATAGACGCTGCAGCCTCCATCGCATGTAGTGGATCATCAAGATTAGAGAGGTGTCCTGCAATCTCAGAATTAGTAGGAATTAATGGTTTATCATGAATTTGTCGCGGATTACTCTTTTCAGCATTACCATATGATACCTCTTTCAAATCACCTTCAGCAAGGAGTTGAACCAATCTGGTATTTTCAGTATCCAGACGAATAATCCGAGAGGCCAAAACAGAATTTTCCGACTCTTTTCCGGCAAGTTTGGCAGAAAGATTTTGGATCTGACGGTACAGTGCATGAACTGGCTCTTCATTATCCTCGCGGATAGTTTTTTCAAGCATTATAAGTCGCGACCGTACACGTTCAAGTTCAGCCCGTAGAGCTTCATTGTTTCCACTTATCAGACTTATGTGACGATCTCTTTCTGCGAGATCTCGTGCTCCGGATTCCAGTTTCTCTTTCCACTCTTCATTTCTTCGAATGAGTTCCTCATGAAGATAGGAGATTTCATCCCGGAATTCCTGCTCTCGTTGATCCCTCTGTCTTATGGTCTCTTCTAATAGTTGCTCAGTGTCTTCCACCTGACTAGAAAGAGCAGATACTTCTTTCTGATAAAAATTTTCTTTTGTTTGTAAATTGGTTTTTAAGTTCGAGATCTGTTCCTGATAATCTTTACTTGCAACATCATGCGAAATCTCTAAATCTCTATATTGATTTTCTCGTACTAATAATTCAGATTCCAGGTCAGATATTCGAAGGGATTTTTCAGAAATATACTCATCTTTTTGAGTTATAATATTCTGTAAATCCGAAATGAAACTATCCTTTTCTGACTGAAGTTGTATAATCTGATCAGAAATAAGAGCAATACGGCTATCTTTCTGAATCACATCAGAATTCAATTGTTCAGAAAGTGCGAATAGTTCACTATTTTCTTTCGTGAGATCTTCATTTATCGTCTTTTGATCCTGGATTTCTTCAGATAAAGAAGATTTCTCTTTTTCCAATGTTAAAATGTGAAGATCAGATTCTGACCTTATTTGAACTATTTCTTTCTCAAATTCTGCAACTTTTCGTTTTAATTCATTTGTCAGGTTGTCATTTTCTGTCTGAAGTTCGGATATAGTTATGTTTAGACTATCAATAATTTGGGACTTTTTATCTTTTTCCTCTTCATATTGAGTCTGCAAAGCCCGATTTTTTAATAATTGGGTATCTAGAGAGGTTTGCAATTCTTTTAATGTACGTTGGTATTTAGATCGCTCTCTATCCCACTCAATTTTTGCCTTTTTATCAGTATCAATTCTTTTTTTGAGATTGTCAGCCAGAGTGCGAAGTTCTTTCTCTTTTCTAGAGAGGATATCTTTTGTTTCCAAAAGGGCAGTATCATAATCCAGACGTAATGTATTGATCTTAATTTCAGCACTTTTTTGTTCGGATTGCATCTGATCAGTCAACGCAGTAAGATGTGCATGCATCTCGGCGGAAAGATCTGAAAAAGATTGTTCCTGTTTTTCTTTTAATTCTAGAAGATTACGAAACTCTTCATTTTTTTCTGCGATTATTGCAGTTTGTTGGTGTAGAAGAGATTCCAGATCAGAAATTTTTGTATGATATGACTCCTCAAGATCGTGTTTTTCTTTCGAATAATTTTCCAGATCACGGTTTTTTTCTCGAAAGATCATTTCATATTTTTTTTCAGATTTAGCAGACAATTCTTGAGCTTTTTTTAGATTTTTATTTAAATCCGAAATTTTCTCTTCAAATTGCCTTATGATAACATCAGACTCATGTTCAAGCCTGCTAATAATTGCAAGCAGCTCTTCATTTTTCTTTTGAAGCGTAATAAGTTCATTTAAGATAGACTCTGCTAAATCCATACAGCCCCCCACAAGCCCATGGAATAAACCCCGTTTATAATAGATTTCTGAGAAAGCTGATAAAAGGATCTAATTAAGTTTCAAAAAAATCTCCTCGCAACTTGAGAGAATATAAAACAGAAAATGATTGATGGTTTTTTGTTAAAAATATGCGCGAAAAAATTAAAGAGTAAACCGGGACATTGAGATAGATATCTGTTCCGCAATTCCTGCTACCTGATCAACAATAACTTTGAGTTGTTGAACTGAAGCAGATGCCTCATTTGTAGCACGAGCAGAATCGACCGCTTCATGTGCTGTGTCCTTAAGCATTGCTGAAACTTCATGCATACTACTGGTAATTTCTTCTACAGCAGCAGCCTGTTCTTCATTCATACTTGCAACCTGTTCAATATTCATTGATATCTCTTCAACAGATCCCGCAAGACGACCAAAAACTGTTAGTGTGTCAGAAAGGAGTACATTTCCATCACGAACTGCTGTTGTTGCACCACTTACCGCGTTCGCTGCTTTTTGAGATTGCTTTTGAAGGTTACTTATCATATCAGTAATCTTTTCAGCAGATTGGCGTGATTCCAGTGCCAATGCTTTTACTTCGGAAGCTACAACAGCAAAGCCCCTCCCCATCTCGCCTGCCCGTGCGGCTTCAATTGCAGCATTTAATGCAAGTAGATTGGTCTGGTTCGCAATATCCGTAATAAGCCGGACAATTTCATTTATTTTTTTCATTTCACCCTGAATATCACCAATTAAATGATCAGCTTCTTCTGCACTTGTGATAATCAGACCCATCCCGTGTTCAGCTTTTTTCGCAAACTCTGATCCTTCCCGTGCCATATCGGTTCCTTCATGAGCCAGGCGCGAGACAGAATCTGCCTTTTGAGAGACATCTCCAACAGTTACAGATAGATCTTCCATAGCTCGAAGAACCTGTCTGACACCCGCATCACTTTGTTCAGTGTTTTGAGATACAGCACTGGAATTTTTCGCAACCTGATCTGAACTCAGCGCTACTTCCTGGACACTTGCATTTGCCTGCTCTACATTCGCAGACAACTCCATGATCTGCTGATTTATAGAACGGAAGGCATCATGTACCTGAATTCCTATGGTATTAATGAAATTCTTAAATTTCAGCCAATCCCCTTTTACTATAACAGTATCTAAAAACCGGGCAGAAAAATCATAGGAAGCATACAAAGAACATACTCTCATCGCTTCTATCGTCGGAATTTTGAAAGTATCAATTAAAGAAAGAGTACTTTCTCTAATACGCTTATATATCCCTGTATGAGTTGAGGTATCAAGAGCAATGACAAGATTACCCTCCCCAATTTCTTTTGTAACTCGTGAAATATCGGTTTCAATAGATTGGATTGCCGTATTTACCCGGTTGTATGCTGAAAAAAGTTCCTCTATCGGTTGATTCAGGGAACTGGTTTTGTCAACTATTGCATGACGAAAAACTCCACCACTCTCTCCATCTGCCAAACGGGAAAAAATGTTCGCAATTTCCTGAATTGACTCTGTGGATTTTTTTTGAGATTCTTTCAGTTGTGAAATTTGTTTAGTAGATTCGTCCTGAACCCTTTGGAGCTCCTGTTGGTAGAGATCCAGCATCGTATTGATTGACTGTGCGAGATCCTCATTTCCATCCGTACGGTTTGAGGTACTTATTCTGACGTTAAATCTTCCATTACGTATTTGTTCTGTTATTGAAGAGATCTCCAATGATAATTCCATCTCTTTGTACCTCGGGTATTCTTACCATTATCTCATCACAATACCCTATTAATATATGTTGGAACCAGTTTCCCACAATATGCATTTTCGCTAAAAATCTATCCTTATTCTTTGATTCTCTTTCGGGAGTAAAACAATAACAAATATACTGATGACTGTCCACTTTAGTAATGTACCATCAATGAGAGGAGGGTTGGATGAAAATTGAGGTCTTGAAGGATATCAGACTTGCAGAAGAAGACTACAAAAAGATGATTTCAGAGGCACAGGAAAAGCGCAAAACAATTACAACCAGTGCCGAACTTGAAGCAGACAACATGATTCAGAAGGCTCATGCCGACGCTGAAGAGTTCAAAAAACAGCGGATTGCAGATGCACGGAAAGAGGCTGATAACCGGTATCAGCGGATTGTCAGTGATGGAAAGGCTGAAGCAATGGCTCTGGAAAACAAAGGGCGGCAAAATCTGCCAAAAGCAGTAGACCTGCTCGTATCACGATTCCGGGAGCAGCTCAATGTTTCAACCTGAGTCAATGAGCAGACTGCTCATCGTCGCATCAAAACAGCAACTCGAGCCAGTCATTACTGAACTCTATCGCATGAACATCTTCCATATTGACGATTATGTCGAGAAAGGAGATGGTGAGTGGGAAGGATTCAGGATTGGAATGCCTCTTCCCGGGGCAGATGTCACATCCGCGGCACTTGTGAAAATTCGATCAATTGCGAGTGCATTTGGTATCAGTAAAGATACGATTAGTGATACAGAACGCTCTTCAATCAACGAACTAAAAAAACGTGTTGAGCAGGATCTTCCTGCTATCGCAGAAGATGTTGAAAAACTTCTGACTAAAAAGACCAAACTTGAGTCAACAGTCAAGGAGTATGAACAGCGAATCGAAGCACTTCATCCCTTTATTGATGCCCCTGTACCAATGGAACTTCTGCAGGGTTATGATACCATCAGTTTCATTGCCGGAAATGTTAAAGGAGCAGTAAATCTGTCAGTTCCCTGTGAACAATGGGAAAAGCAGTCAAAAACTGGTTCCTTCGTAATTTTGGCAGTGAAAAACTCAGACGTTTCAACGGTAGAAAGAGAACTGCTTGATTTTCAAATTCAAAAAGTACAGATTCCACAAGAAACAGGCTCAGCTTCCCAGGTTATCCATGAATATGAGCTGAAAATTGAGGAACTAAAAAAAGAAATCGCAGATCTCGAACGTCAGATGGAAACTATCCGTGGCAAACATGAATTTTTCCTGATGTCATCAGAAGAATTCTTATCTGGTAATGTTGAGCAGGCTGAAGCACCACTTCGGTTTGCAACATCAGAGCATGCGTTTGCCGTCACCGGATGGGTTCCGACGAGTAAAGTTACCAAGGTTTTTGAAAACCTGGACAAGGCCTGTGCAGGGAAAGTGTATGTCTCAGAACTTGAAGTTGAAGACTACAATGAAATGCCGCCGGTTGAATACCACAACCCGGACTTTGCACACCCGACCCAGTTATTCATGGACCTGTATTCACGGCCCAGATACACCGAAGTAGATCCGACTCTTTTAATGGCGATATTATTCCCGATAATGTTCGGACTTATCCTTGGAGATGTTGGTTACGGTGTTATTCTGCTCATCATGAGCCTGGGTCTCCGGTCATTTGTGAAAGGCAGTGAAGCTGGAACCCAACTTGTAACTGTTCTTCGCAATTGTAGTATCAGTAGTATTATATTCGGAGTTGCATTCTCAGAAATTTTTGGCTTTTCACTTCCATGGCAGCCTATCTGGCTCTCTCGTCACATCAATATGGGCGGAGCAGCAAGTCATGCAGCTGCTGAAGCAGCAACTCATGGAATGGAAGCTTCTGTAGAACATGTATCACATATTCCACAGCTACTGGTTCTTTCGATCTGGATCGGTATTCTTCACATCACCCTTGGTAGAATTTGGGGTGCACGGAATGCTGCAAAAATGGATCATGGTCACCACCGAACCCTGAAGATTTATTCAAACATTGGATGGATTCTGGTTATGTGGGGTATCCTTGTCCTTATCTGGTCGAATTTCCCTATACCCATGATGCCGGACTTTTCCCAGTTACCAGATCTTGCAGCCGGTGTGAATCCTGCCATGATTGCAGGCGCCGTCATGCTTATTCTTGGACTGGTCTTTATCGCACGGGAAAATGTTCTGGATCTCATGGAGGTTCCGACGATTATCAGTCATGTGCTTTCATACACACGTCTTATCGCAGTCGGACTTTCTTCCGTTGCAATCGCAATGGTTACCAACTTTATCGCTATTGATATGATCATCAGCCCCCAGCTGAAGCTCTTATCACCGATAGGGATTATCCTGGTCATTGTAGGAATTGTAGTCTTCCTCTTTGGTCATGCGCTAAATACTGCACTTGGTATCCTTGGCGGTGGATTACATCCCCTTCGTCTTCACTATGTTGAGTTCTTCACCAAATTTTACCGTGGTGGAGGAAAGAAATACACCCCATTCGGGATGATTCGTAAACTGACTAAACAGACAGAGTAAAAATAAAATTAATGGAGTTTGAATTATGGCAGCAGAAGCATTAGCAGTAGAAGTGGCAGCAGCAACAGCATCAGCAGCAGGACTTAAGGCAGTCGGTGCAGGTCTCGCAGTAGGCCTTGCAGGTGTCGGTTCCGGACTTGGTGAAATGGGTATCGGAGCAGCAGCAATGGGAGCTGTTGCAGAAAACAAAGACATGTTCGGTCTTGCACTCCTCTTTACCGTTCTGCCGGAGACTATCGTCATTTTCGGTCTTGTCGTTGCACTCCTTCTCATGTTCCAGTGAGTGAGGAAAAGACTATGGGACTGGACGCAGTCATCGCAGAGATAAAGGAAAAAGGACGAAATGAAGCGGATACCATTGTAAACGAAGGTTCCGCACGCAAGGATGAAATAATGAATGCTGCCAGACAGGAAGTCGAAAAGATTCAGCTCACTGTCAAGGATGAAGTGGAGAAGAACCTCTCCCACATCATTTCCCAGGAGGAAGCAGCAGCACATTTAATCGTAAAGCGTCAGGTTCTGAACGCCCAGAAGGATTTAATGGATCAGGTGTACAAGCAAGCGCTTGATAAAATCACCGCAATGCCAGAATCCTTCCATGAAGAGGCGATCACTTCCCTGCTGAAAAAGGCAAAGGAAGAGATCCCAAAGGGTAAGGTCAGCTGCGCAGTACGTGATGAAAAAATCCTCAAAAAAGTCCTAAAAGAGTCCGAATTCTCTGCATATACATTCGGTTCTGTCATCGAAACCGACGGGGGTATCATCGTGGAAAGCGATGACGGACAACTGCAGGTCGATTACAGTTATCGTACATTCCTGAACCAGGTTTGGGAATCAGGATTAAAGGACGCATCAGACTCTCTCTTCGCGTAAATCACAGGGGTATAAGAAATGGTTCAGAACAGTGGCGGCCCGGCTCCGTATATCTATGTCAGTACACGGTTACGGGTCAGGAAGGCCAAACTGCTCCCCCCTGAAGAATATCAGCGGATGCTCAACATGAGTCTTCCGGAGATTATTCGTCTGATTGGAGAGACAGAGTACCAGAAAGAGGTCGATGAGCTCGGAACTTCCTTTGAAGGAATCGATCTGATTGAAGTCGCTCTCTCCTGGAATCTTGCCAAAGAATATCAGCGGGTTATTGAACTTGCCCCCGGATCTCTCAAGGAATTCACCATGGCATACCTTCGCCGGTGGGATATCTATAATATCCTGACCATTCTGCGTGGGAAGATGCAGGGTATGAAGGAAGGAAAGATCAAGGAAGTACTCATTCCTGCCGGAAGCCTTGACCGGACTATCCTTGACCGGGTTCTGGCAGAAGAAAACTGCGAGCGGGTTGCAGATGCCCTGAAGAGCTGGAAGATGTATCCGACACTTTCTACAGAACTTTCTGATGGATGTGCCATCGGTTCATTTGCCCGACTTGAAAACGAGCTCTACAAGCGGTTATACGCAGATCTCCTCCAGATTGCCCGGAGAGGAGTGAAGGGTGGAAACCAGTTCCTGAAATTTGTTCAGCTTGAGATTGATGTGAAGAACATCAAGACGCTCTTTCGGATGAGAGGCGACGGATATGAAGAAGATGCTCGTGAATTTTTCATCCCCGGAGCCTCATTCAGCCCTGAAGAGCTACAGCAAATGAATCAGATGACAAGCAGGAATGAAGTCATTGATGCCCTTCTCGCACGGATAAAGGCAAAGGCAATTCAGGTTGCTCTGGAAGATATGAGAACAGAAAAGTCAGAACAGGAGGTCGATGCTGAACTTACCAAAACACAGCTTGACCATATGGAGCAACTCTCCAAAATTAATCCGTTCTCTATTCATCCCATCCTCGTGTATCTTGAAAAGAAAAAATACGAGGTTTTCAACCTGAGAGCCATAGCCCGTGGAAAAGAATCCCGACTTGCCGGTGATACCATCGCAAAATATCTGGTGATATAACATGGAGATCGCGGTAATCGGTAATAGTGAATTCATCCTCGGGTTCAGGCTTGCCGGAATTACAAAAACATACGCGGCAGAATCTGATGAAAAAGTTGTTGAGTATGTCCACAAGGTTCTTGATGATGGTAAGATCGGAATTCTTGTTCTCAACAGCAGTGATATGGCAAAGATTCCAGTACGACTCCGCACTACCCTCGAAAACTCAGTTCACCCGACAGTTATCACACTTGGTGAGGAGGAAGGCGGTCTGTCAATGCGTGAGAGAATTAAACGATCAGTGGGTGTTGATCTGTGGAAGTAAAACGAACCAAAGGGGTTTTAAAGAGAATTGCAGGACCTGTCGTCACTGCAGTCAATCTCGACGCACACATGTATGATGTGGTGAAGGTCGGGGATGAGCAGCTGATGGGTGAGGTCATCAAGATCAAGGGTGAGGATATCATCATCCAGGTCTATGAGGATACCTCAGGCATCAAGCCGGGTGAACCGGTAGAGAACACCGGTCTCTCGCTCTCTGTTGAGCTGGGACCAGGACTTCTGACCAGTATTTACGACGGTATTCAGCGTCCGCTCGAAGTGCTGGTTGAGAAGATGGGAAATTTCATCGAGCGTGGAGTTACTGCTCCCGGTCTCTCCCATGATAAGAAGTGGGAGTTCAAGCCGGTCAAAAAAGCAGGCGACATGGTTACTCCCGGAACTATCATCGGAGAAGTTCAGGAGACCAACATCGTTCACAAGGTAATGATCCCTCCATACTGTGATGCAGGTAAGATCAAGGAGATTAAGAGCGGTTCCTTTACCATCGATGAGATCGTCTGTACCCTTGACAACGGGGCAGAGATCGCCATGATGCACAAGTGGCCGGTCCGTATGCCACGTCCGGTTACTGAAAAACTTAACCCGGACATTCCGCTCATCACCGGTCAGCGTATTCTTGACGGTCTGTTTCCGGTTGCAAAAGGTGGAACGGCAGCAATTCCAGGACCATTCGGATCAGGAAAGACGGTTACCCAGCAGGCACTTGCAAAGTGGTCTGATGCCGAGATCGTCGTATACATCGGGTGTGGAGAGCGTGGAAACGAGATGACTGAAGTTCTGACAGAATTTCCGGAACTCGAAGACCCGAAGACCGGACGTCCGCTCATGGAACGTACCGTTCTTATCGCCAACACCTCAAACATGCCGGTAGCTGCTCGTGAAGCATCTGTGTACACCGGTATTACCATCGCAGAATACTTCCGTGACATGGGTTACGACGTTTCCCTGATGGCAGATTCCACCTCCCGGTGGGCAGAAGCCATGCGTGAAATCTCATCCCGTCTTGAAGAGATGCCTGGTGAGGAAGGATATCCGGCATACCTTGCAGCCCGTCTGTCTGAATTTTACGAGCGTGCAGGTCGTGTCAACACCCTGAACAAGGACTTTGGTTCAGTCACCGTTATCGGTGCGGTTTCACCACCTGGTGGAGACTTTTCCGAGCCGGTTACTCAGAACACCCTGCGTATCGTCAAGTGTTTCTGGGCTCTGGATGCAAAGCTCTCACAGCGGCGTCACTTCCCGGCTATCAACTGGCTGAACTCATATTCCCTATACCTGGACACCCTGAGCCAGTACTATGACGAGAAGGTCTCCCCTGAATGGAACCCGCTTCGTACCTGGGCAATGGAAGTTCTTCAGAAAGAAGCCGAACTGCAGGAAATCGTGCAGCTCGTCGGTTCAGATGCACTGCCTGATGAGGAACAGGTCACCATCGAAGTTGCCCGTATGCTTCGTGAGATCTTCCTGCAGCAGAACGCATTCGACCCGGTTGATACCTATTGTGACATGGGCAAGCAATTTGACATCCTCAAGGCAATCAGATTCTATTCTGACCAGGCATATGCAGCTCTGAAGGCAGGAGTCATCACCTCTCAGATCACCGGTCTGAAGGCAAAGAACGACCTTCCACAGATCAAGTATGTCAAGGAATACAAGCCTGAAATCGAGAAGATTGTCAAGGCAATGGAATCCGAGTTTACCAAACTCCGGGAGGCGGCTTAGATGAAGGAGTACAGAACTATCACACAGGTTGCAGGTCCTCTGGTCTTTGTCGAGAAGACTGAACCTGTGGGATACCAGGAACTCGTCAATCTCGTCCTTGCAGATGGATCAGAAAAGCGTGGTCAGGTCCTTGATACCTCTGACGATATCGTCGTCGTTCAGGTGTTCGAGACCACAACCGGTATCGGTAAGGATACTGGTGTCCGGTTTACCGGAGAGACCATCAAGATGCCCGTCGGGAAGGATATGCTCGGACGTATCCTCTCCGGTGCAGGAAAGCCAAAAGACGGCGGTCCTGACATCGTTCCGGAGAAGCGTCTTGAGATCACTGGTGCGGCAATCAATCCCTGGGCACGTGGGTCTCCACGCCAGTTTATCCAGACCGGTATCTCTACCATTGATCTGACAAACACCCTTGTTCGTGGACAGAAACTTCCAATCTTCTCTGGATCTGGTCTGCCACACAACGAGATTGCACTACAGATCGCCCGTCAGGCAAAAGTTCCGGGATCTGATGAACAGTTCGCAGTCGTGTTTGCTGCAATGGGTATTACCAAGGAAGAAGAAAACCAGTTCATGGCCGAGTTCGAGAGAACCGGTGCACTTGAACATGCAGTGGTGTTCCTCAACCTTGCAGATGATCCGGCTGTCGAGCGTATCATCACCCCACGGCTTGCTCTGACAACTGCAGAATACCTGGCATTCGAGCTGGACTACCACGTGCTGGTTATCCTGACCGATATGACCAACTACTGTGAAGCACTCCGTCAGATCGGTGCAGCCCGTGAAGAAGTGCCAGGACGTCGTGGATATCCGGGTTACATGTACACCGACCTTGCATCCCTGTACGAACGTGCAGGTATTATCAAGGGCAAAAAAGGTTCAGTTACCCAGCTGTCCATCCTGACTATGCCTGGTGACGATATCACCCACCCAATCCCTGATCTGTCCGGGTACATTACCGAAGGCCAGATCGTGGTCAACCGTGATCTTCACCGAAAGGGTATCTACCCACCGATCAACGTTCTGCCATCACTTTCACGTCTGATGAACCTTGGTATCGGAAAAGGTTTCACCCGTGAAGACCACAAGAAGGTCTCTGACCAGCTCTATGCAGGATATGCAGAAGGTGTTGATCTTCGTGGACTGGTGGCAATCGTCGGTAAGGATGCACTTTCAGAGCGTGACCGGGGATTCCTGGAATTTGCGGAGATGTTCGAGAACCGGTTTGTCAGACAGGGTAAATCTGAAGACCGTACCATCGACGAGTCACTTGATCTTGGATGGGACCTGCTCAAAGACATTCCGGAAGAACAGCTTGTGCGTATTGACCGTGAACTTATCCAGAAGTATCATCCAAAATACCGCAAGAAGGCAGAGTGAGCCTCCATGGCACTGAAAGATGTCAAGCCGACACGGTCTGAGTTGATCAACATCAAAAAGAAGATCAAGCTCTCCCAGAACGGTTATAAGATCCTCAAAATGAAGCGCGATGGACTCATTATGGAGTTCTTCAAAGTGCTTGAGGAGGCAAAGGACTCCAGAGGTGCTCTGCTTGAGAAATATGCCCGTGCACAGGAGATGATGGCTATCGCAAACACTATTGAGGGTTCAATTGGTGTGAAAGCAGCCGCATTTTCTGTCCGGGAAAACCCGGATATCACCCTCAAGAGCAAAAATATCATGGGTGTTGTGGTTCCGGAGATTGAATCAACCAAAGTTAGAAAAGGAATTGCAGACCGTGGTTACGGAGTTATCGGTACCACCCCGGTTATCGATGATACTGCAGCAGCCTTTGAAGATCTTGTTGAGGCTATCATTAAAAGTGCAGAGATAGAGACCACGATGAAACGTCTGCTTGATGAGATAGAATCTACCAAGCGGCGTGTCAATGCTCTGGAGTTCAAGGTTATACCAGAACTCTCCGAGGCTCGTGACTTTATTAAGATGCGGCTTGATGAAATGGAGCGTGAAGAGTTATTCAGGCTCAAAAAGATCAAGGCCAGATCTACCGCATAATTTTTTTTAAACGTTTTTGATTCGCTCTTCGTTTATTCCGTGATATAGACTTTATTTCGAACTCTATTTTAGTATCAATGTACGCCTCTCCCATTCTGATTTTATTGTTACACCTGGAGGTAATAATTATCACCAATAAGGGAGATAAATTCTGAAACGTATGACACTTGTGAAAATATCGGAAAAGGGACAGATAGTCATACCTGCAGCATTCCGAAAGAAATGGAATCTCGAAGGAGGTTCAACGATTATACTCACGGATGATGCAGATGGAATACGTATCAGGCCTTTGGTCCGTCTCTCTGACCTCTCCGGGATCGATGAGGGGAAGGGATTATTACAGAAACTTCAGGAGATGAGAGAGGAAGAAGGGGACATTTAATGCCAGATCTTCTTTTCGACACACATGCATTCATCACACTTTTCGAACGACAACCAGGATGGGAAATTGTAAGAGAATATATGAGAGCAGTTGATGATAACGAATGTTCAGGGTTTATTCCAACAGTTGTACTCACGGAAATTATGTATTTGTACATTCTGCAAGAGGGACATACTATCGCAGAACAAAGAATAGGGCAAATATTAAATTCCAGAATGAAGACTCTCCCTTTTGATGAGAGCATCTCCCTTGTGGCAGGGATGATTAAAAAACCAGGTGTTTCATTGGCAGATGCATGTATTGGAGCTACGGCACAGGTTCACAATCTTACGGTATTATCAGGGGATAAACACTTTGACCAGATGAATATCCAGCGAATCGGATATCCATAAAAATCTAATGAAGTGAGCATGGTATCCCACCATGGGGGATACACGTTGAATGTGATTAAAGGTTCAATTGGTGTGAAGGCAGCTGCATTTTCTGTCTGGGAAAACCCGGATATCACCCTCAAGATTTAAAAAATCATGAATTTATGGTTCCGGAGATTGAATCGAACACAGTCAGAAAAGATATAGCAGACCGTGGATACAGAGTTATCGGTAACACCCCGGTAATCGATGATACAGCAGCAGCCTTTGAAGATTCGGTTGAGACTATCATTATAACCACAGAGATGGAGATCACGTTGAAATATCTGCTTGATGAGATGGAGCGAGAAAATAACGTAAATTTGATGATCCGCACCTCATGACATAGTATATATAGACTTATTACAAGTTTGGGGTAGCAATTAAAGTCTTTCAAAATCATATAACCTAAACACTAAACACCTAGCATTGTTGAATCTCATGAATTCCAATTATTTCTATGAAAACACAGAAAAAAACATTGATCGAAAGGAAGAACTTAAAAGAATCGTGGCATTATTAAACAAAAATTACCAATCCCTTCAGGAAAAATACAATATCAACGAGATCAGTATCATTGGTTCATTTGCCAGAGGCGAACAGACAGAAGAAAGCGACTTGGATATAATGGTTGATTTTACAAAACCAATAGGTTGGGAAGTCGTGGATCTCAGGGATGAATTAGAAAAACTTCTGGGTATAAAGGTTGATCTCATTTTAAAAGCGGGAGTCGTGCAGCGAAAACGGCTCTACTCACAAATTTTAGAGGATGCAGTATATGTCAAAGCGTGATATTATACTAATATTTGATGACATAATTGAAGCATCAAACAGGATATCCGCTTATATAGGTCAATACTCGAAAGAAGGTTTTTTAGGAGATCAAAAGACAATTGATGCTGTTGTCAGAAACGTTGAGATAATTGGAGAGGCAGTATCTCAAATACCACTTGAAATTCGCAAAAAATATCCAGAAATACCCTAGTCGAAAATTGTCGGAGTAAGGAACATCGTAATTCATAGATATTTTGGAGTTGACACAGATACATTATGGATCATTATACATGAGCAAATTCCAAAATTCAAAGAACAGGTTTCTGTAATAATTCAAAAGGATTAATTACTTTTCATATGTTATCAGTTTAGGTAAGGTGTAACACAAACTAAACCCTAATCCGCTCAACTAACTTCTGATAGTGATATTACCCTTTCCGGAGATACCTTTAAGTTATCTGGGGAAAATTATTCCGGAGAAGTTGGGAAATTTTACGCCGGATGTGACAAATGTTTTCGGGAGGTGAGAATATAATTAATAATTAATATTGGATGGTGGGGTATCAATGCAGTTAAGTTTAATATATTATTTTTATACGATTCGGAAAATATGGTGGATAATACTGATAATCCTTCTAGTATGCAGTCAAGGGATTTCAATTGTAACTGCGTCTATCTTTAATAACTCGACTTTGGAACATGAGCAGTATTCTTACGAAAAAATATTAAATCATATAAACGAGATTAGGCCCGAAAAAATCCCTGATCCTGATTTATCGGAAATATTGGAGAGAGATTACAAAAATTTTACAAATTTCTCATCAAATACTAATTTTTCTCCCATAAAAAGGGATAGAAAAGATCCAACAATACAAAATCGCACAAAATCCTCAAATATATTGTTATCCTCTGATGAAATTAATACAAGTGTCGGTTCAATAATTCTTAAACCTCTGGTTTACGGTGGCTACGGATATACATGTTCATGCTTTGCTGATCCCGAGGATCCAGAAAAATGTGCAGTTGATTCATTGATTTCTTACTCAATTTATCTGCCTGGATCTTATATTTTAGGTGAAGGATTTAACTCCTATTTCTCCGGAATTAGTATAGATGCTTCAGACGTTATACTTGATGGTAATGACAAAAAAATTACTGCTAAAACTGGAATCGAAATAGATAAAAATACATCTAATGTTGTTGTAAAAAACTTTGGTTCGATAAATGGAGGTTATGGAATAATATCGGAAGGTAAAAATAATAAAATATTAAACAATAACGTTTATCCTGAGATTTGTGGTTTGATGTCCAGAGCTGAAAATGATTCAATATTCTATAATTTTTTTGAAGGAATGTATAATTATGGGATATTATCTGGAGGTAATAATGCATCAATTTCAAGGAATAAATTAATCGCTGGATTTACATATCCGATTTATTCAGGGGGTAATGATTCAACAATTTCCGAAAACACTGTTAGCGGTGGATGGGACTTTAGCATTAGATCATCGGGTGCTCATGCAAAAATATTTGGAAATACAGTAACAAATTCTACTTACAATGGGATAGTCTCTTCAGGTCCTAATTCATTGATTTCAGATAATATTTTACATGATAATTCGAACTATGAAACTAATTTTGCTATCAATGTATTTGGATCAAATTCTATAGTGGATAATAATACTATTTACAATAGTGATTATGGCATTGTTATAACGGATTATTATGGAGGCACTATTGTTAGCAATGTAAGTGTAATTGCAAATAATGTCTTTGATAATTTTAATGGTATAAGTGATGGCGGAGTAAAAACATCGATAAAAAATAATAAAATAAAAAATAATGAGGTTGGGACGAATGTAGGATTTAATTCTACACTTCAGAATAACAATATTACTCGTAATAATTTTTATGGAATCTATGGTGGTTATCATGACGGCGATTCTATTAATATTATAGGCAATAATATCTCTGATAATCGTAATTGTGGTCTTTATATTAATGGTGGTTTTCCTAATATTGTAGGTAATAACATAACTGGTAATGAAAAAAGTGGTATATTTTTGGATGGGATAACGGACGGATTGATCTATAACAATTACTTTGGTAATGAAGTCAATACCGATATTTTTAGTAATAATGACCTATCCAATTGGACGAATCCCGCAGGTCCACTACCCGGAACAAACATCATGGGTGGCCCTTATATTGCTGGAAATTATTGGAGCATCCCAAAGGGAAAAGGATGGTCAGACCTCCAGCCACCTAATCCCAAAGGGTATACAACAACACCTTATGAGGTTTCTTTAGGTGTATATGATACTGCTCCACTTGTTAAAGTAAATACTTCATCTCATATCATTGAAGCATCTGCTGGGGATGGTGGAAAAATCGAACCATCTGGAAGCGTCTACGTAGAGCATGGTGAGAATGTAACCTTTACTTTTATCCCGGATAAAAGTTATCAAACTGCCAATTTTACAATAGATGGGAAATTTGCAAATAACACATCGCCATTTACCTTTACTAAAGTAAAAACAGATCATACTATTGAAGCGAATTTTAGTAAAACACCGGTTGTTTTGGTTCATGGCTTTAATAGTGACCCTTCTTGTTGGACTGAAATGATTAAGAGATTAAATAAAGAAGGAATTGAAACTTGGGCTTTTGATTATTCAGATAATAATAGGGGTGACCCAAGAGTAATTGCACATCAGTTTAAAGCATTTATTGAAAATAAAAGAGATGAAATACATTATTATGGTCCTATTGATATTATTTGCCATTCAATGGGGGCATTGGTAAGTCGATGGGAAATGGAAAATCTCGAGAATGGAGATGCAAATGTCAGGCAATGGATAGGCATTGCCCCAGTCACAGGAGGTTCGGCCTTAGCAGATGATGAAGATGGATTATTTATTTTTCGGGCCATTTTAAACCTTATTGGTATATTTGACCCTGGTTCAGCTTTAACCCAATTATCTACAAATAGTGAAACAGTAAAGGAACTAAATAATAATATAAATAAGAATCAACTAAATAAAAATACAATATATCGTGTAATTGTAGGATATAATCCGGATGCTTCGATTTTTTTTAATAATTTACTTTTTGCTGTGACCAGACAAAAAATAAATGATGCCTATTCATGGACATTTCTTGGAGATGGAATTGTTGCAAACACACAATCATATTTCCATAACGTAGGAGAACAATTTGATACATTACCAATAATGGGAATATATTGGGACCATGAGGAAGCATCTTCTTACAACCATCAAAAAATCTGTCATCAACAGGAAACCATCAATCACGTTGTAGGTTATTATCAAAACCCGCTAAAGTCATCTACAAATATTCTCCCAAATGAACCAACAGGAGTAAAACCGAATTTAATAATAAAAACATGGGAAACTGCTAAAATTACAGCTAATGCCTATACTGTTTTTAGGTTCCCAGTAATAGGGGCAACATTGCTCACAATTTGTTGTACTGGAGATGGTAATTATGATATTAATTCGTTAAAAGATTCAAATCTATTGTCAGAAAAAGTAAATATTACCATAACATACAAATCTGGAAAATCTATAAAATTAACTCCAGGTACTGCTTATTATCAATCGGACTCGAATAATCTCACATGCTTTATTGATCCTGATGAAGTTGGGGAATATACTGTTACAGTATCACCAATAGGATTACAACCTTATGGATTTAATGGAGAAATGAAACTTAACGGAATTACGTCAAATGATTTAATTCCAATAAATGAAATAATACCTTCATCAGGAATCAATTCTGAATCAGCCACCATTACAAATTTATCGGGAAATAATTTCCATTCAGGTGCAATTGTGAATCTTTCACGTTCCGGTTATTCAAATATCACCGCAACGAATGTCCAATACCCTTCGTCAACCAAAATTACCTGCACAATCCCAATAACCGGAGCATCACCAGGATTATGGAATGTTACAGTAATGAATCCAGATGGACAAATGGGAACATTGATCAACGGATTTACAATCACAAAAACAGGAACATTAAATCCGGTCCATGCAGGGAGTATTGTTGACGGTCAGGGAGGAGCTAAACTGTTCGGCCCACATGGGGTATTTGTGAAAGACAATTATGCATATGTTGTCAGTTCTAGTAATGCCCTGGAAATCATTGATATTTCAATCCCGGAAAATCCAGTCCATACAGGATCTATTGTAAATGGAACGAATGGAGCTCTACTGGATAATCCATATAATGTCTTTATATCTGAAATTTATGCATATGTAATAAGTACCGGAAGTAATGCCCTTGAAATAATCGATGTTTCTAATCCTACAAACCCTGTCCATAAAGGCTACATTAAAGATGGAGAAGGAGGAGCAAAATTAAATGAGCCCTATAGCGTGTATGTTTCAGGGAATAATGCATATGTAGCAAGTAAGGGTAGTAACGCCCTAGAAATTGTTAATATCTCGAATCCAGAAAAACCTGTCCATTCAAGTAGTATAACCGACGGGGAAGAGGGGGCAAAACTGAATGGTGCATTCTCTGTTTTTGTATCTGGAAATTACGCATATGTTGCCAGTTCGTCCAGTAATGCCCTTGAAATAATCGATGTATCCAATCCAGCTAATCCTGTTCATAAAGGCTGCATTAGTGATGGAGAAGGAGGGGCCCGAATAAATAATCCTCAATATGTCTTTGTCTCTAATAATTATGCTTATGTTGTCAGTTCAGGTAGCAATGCTCTTGAGATCATTGATATTAAAAATCCCGCAAATCCTATTCATAAAGGAAGTATTTCTGATGGTGAAGGTGGATCTCTTTTATACAACCCTATAAGTGTATATATTTTCGGCAATTATGCACATATTGCAAGTCCATTTAGCGATGCCCTTGAAATCATCGATATTTTCGATCCTGAAAATCCAGTCCATGCCGGAAGCATAGTAAATGGAACTAGAGGGGCTCTCCTAGATAAACCCTGGAGTGTGGCAGTATCCAGAAATTATGCTTATGTAGCCAGTTATAGCAGTAATGCTCTTGAAGTTGTGAATATTGGAACTGCCTCACCCATAATTACGAGCATAACACCATCTTCAGGGGTAAATGGCAATCCAATTAATATCCGTAACCTTGAGGGAAGTGGTTTTCAAACCGGAGCACTTGTTAAACTTTCAAGAACTGGAAATTCAGAGATTATAGCAAATACTGTGTCCGTTAACAGTCCATCACATATAACCTGCACTCTTCCAATTACCGATGCAGCACCGGGTTTGTGGAATGTTACCGTAACAAATCTGGATGGACAAATGGGGACATTGATCAACGGGTTTACAATAACTAATGTTAACCCGACTCCAACAGTAACACCAACACCTACAACAGCCGGATTTTATATCAATTCAACAAGCGATAAATGGACAATCAGTTATCCTTCCGGTAATAAAACCTACCCAGAAGAATCGAATCAGACATTTATTACCCAATCAAAACCCGGCGCTGAGTTACTTGATGTAATTGTTGACGAACAATCAAAAGGAGCAAATAAATCTTATACCTTTACGAACATCACTACAGATCACTCTATACAGACGGTAGGTGATGCCAACCCTCATCAGGTTCATGTAATGTTCAATGCCACCCCATGTACCGGAAAACTCCCATTAAGAGTTGAGTTTTTCGATGAATCATTGGGTGAGCCTACTATGTGGTATTGGCAATTTGGAGATGGCCAAACTTCATCATTCAGGAATCCAATACACAAATATACCCGTCCAGGAATTTACTCAGTCTCATTACGTGCATATAACAATAATTCTGGAGGAACGAGTATGATGAATGAGATGATAAGAGTAATAGAATAAATTCTTTTTTTTTCGGATTAATGCTATTTTTCCTCTTCGCTCATCACAACTGAAAATCATTTCACATTCAGTAGTGTAACCCTTAATTCTCTTTTAAAATGTGAAAAATCCAGGATAAACCCAAATGCTCTACAATTTCAGACCATATCGAATAAATAAGATAAGGAAGGTGTAAGGAGGAATTAAAAACCGCATAAAATTTGTTAAAATTACTTAATATTCCCATAAAATCGACATTACTTAAAAAAAAGAGCAAATCCGCAAATTTGAGAGATGCTCTCTGTCCAGATGAATATGACTTGATTTGCTGTATATAAACCCCAGCATTTTAAAAAACAATGTTTGATATAGGCGGGTAATTTTCCACTATTACTAATAAATATCGGATTTACTTATTTATTTTTAAACTTAAATGAATTCATCCAGACAATATTTTTTTTAATACTTAAGATTAGATTTCTTGTGAGAAAACCCACAAATGCTCGCCATCACCAGTATCTCAAAAATTTAAGATATATTCATATTTTATTCACTCGGATATTATAGCCCTACAATTAATCAAAATACGATACCTCAATTCTTATTAATTTCTGTAACCATAGAGAAGTAGGGCAATCAAACGAGATAACTACGCCCATTTATATGCTAATCTCGAAAATTCGATAATGAACTCATTTTTACTTACATCAACATCACGAAGATTGAGTTATATTCAAAAAACAAATATCGTTTAACGTATTTTACTAAAATACAAATTATCAAAAAATAAATAACACTATTATACATATGATTACTATTCATCAGCTTGATCGTATCATTCAGGATCAGGTGAAATCATTTGCACGGAAAGATCCCGGAACACCCCGGTCCATCAACCTCTCCAAATACCTTTACCATAACCAGGTGATCACTATTTCCGGTGTCCGGAGATGTGGAAAAACAACCCTGCTTCGGCAGATTGCATCTCATTTTCAAGCCTATCATTATCTGAACCTTGCCGACATACGCTTTCATGGATTATCAGACTTGACTACCAGGTTACTTCTTCTGGAAAAACGAAAACCAGGAATCAAGATCCTCCTTCTTGATGAAATCCAGAACCTGCCCGGATGCGGAGAGACAATCAGACAATTACATAATGCTGGGTATAAAATTTTCAGCACTGTTTCACACGGCACCATAACATCTCATTCAGATAAATCACCACAGGAGATTTGGGCCAATATTGAGCTCTATCCATTTTCATTTGCCGAGTACCTCACCTGGCATGCGATAGAGATAAGCACGGAGTCTGAAAACCAGATTGCCATCCTGTCGCACCTGGACCGTTATCTGGAAGAAGGAGGATTTCCGGAATACGTAAGAATGTGGGATGCCGAGCATACCAGAAGTATATATGAAACGATCCTGTACCAGGACTGTATCGCCAGGTGGAATATCAGGGACGGTGCCGGATTTATCAGATTGGCACGGTTTCTTCTCACAAACATTGGAACCGAAGTCCATTACAGATCCCTGGCCTCATTGCTCGGAATGAAAAGTCCTATGACAGTCAGGGATTACATCCATATTCTGACAGATACCCATCTGATAACTGAAGTTCACCGGTATGATCCATCCCTGAAGAAACAGTATGGAACCGGGAAAAAGATCTATGCGGTCGATTCCGGCATGAGAAATCAGGTGGCCTTCAGGGTTTCCGGGGATCATGAAAAACTCCTTGAGAATCTGGTACTGACAGAGTTAAAACGCCGTGGTTTTGATGTCTATTACCATTTTTCTGCTAAGGAATGTGATTTTGTTATCATCCAGAATGGCAAGGTGAATGCTCTGTATCAAGTCTGCTCAGAATTAACTGATATGAACAGGGAGCGGGAATATGATGGTTTGCAGGAAGCTATGAAGCAGTATGGCCTTGACTGGGGGATGGTAATTACTATGAGCCAGGAGGGAGCAGTTCGGGTTTCTGAAGGGGTGATTCAGATTATGCCAATGTGGAAATGGGTGTTGAATTGGGAGGTTTGATGTAAATATCTATTCATCTCTTTTTCCAGTTTCATCACACACACTGAAACAAAATAATCGATTTAATTAAATCAGATCATGACAGGATTTTATGTACTTCCAGCTGAAAATAAGCTGTGATTTTTCCGAGAGATACTAAACCGGAGATATCTATGGGCATATATTCAAAAATTAAGGGATTATCGGATGTTGATGTTTCTGGAAAAACGGTCCTTCTGAGGGTTGATTTTAATTCTCCTATTGATCCTCAGGCAGGAGTAATCCTTGATGACAAGCGCTTTCGGGAACATCTCTATACCATAAAGGCACTTGATAAAGCAAAAACGGTTATCATCACCCATCAAAGCAGACCAGGAAAAAAGGATTTTACCTCCCTGTATGCCCATGCTCAGAGGCTTTCAGAATTACTTGGAAAACCGGTCAGATTTATTGATGATATCTTTGGATCATATGCACAGGAATCCATAAAAAAGGCAAACATCGGCGATGTCATTATGCTGGAAAATGTACGGTTTAATGCTGAAGAAAACCTCAAACTATCCGGAGAGGAATCAGCAAAGACGGTGCTGATTAGAAATCTGGCCAGGATGGGAGATATCTTCATCAATGATGCATTCGGAACCGCTCACCGATCTCAGCCTACAATTGTCGGTCTTCCTGAAGTCCTCCCTGCAATTGCCGGCCTTTTAATGGAACGTGAAGTTGAAAATCTATCACGCGTATTCCAAGGCGCTCCTCGTCCGGTGACATTTATCTTAGGGGGAACGAAGGTTGACGATTCTATTGATGTTGCCCGTCATGTCCTTTTAAATGGTATCGCTGATTATGTTCTTGCAGTTGGCGTGGTTGCAAATATCTTCCTCGCTGCCAAAGATTTTGATATTGGAAAACCATCAATGGACCTCATTGAGCAATTAGGATATACCGGACAGATTGAAATTGCACGTTCAATTTTATCACAGTTTAATGATAAGATCGTTGTTCCTGAACATGTAGCGATAAAGAAAGATGGCGTTCGTGTTGAAATGCATGTTCGGGATATTCCCGCGGATTGCCCGATATTAGATCTCGGCTCTGAAGGATTGATCCCATGTCTTGATCTCATCCGCTCATCCCGTACCGTAGTCCTGAACGGTCCTGCCGGATTATTTGAAGAATCTGATTACTCATTCGGAACCTATGAAATAATTAAAGCTGCTGCTGAAGCAGAATTTTCTGTCGTCGGGGGTGGGCATACAGCTGCGGTCATTGAAAAAATGGGATATGATTCTAGATTTACCCATATATCCACAGGTGGTGGTGCCTGTATCGAATTTTTAACCGGAAAAAAACTTCCGGCCATTGCTGCTCTTGAAAAAAGTTCTGAAAGGTTTGCCTGATTATCAAGTAAAAAAGCAAACTTATTTTTCTCTGTTGTTGACCACCTTAGTAGAATACCTAATCTATGAATAATAATATGATATCACTTGACCATATTGCATTACAGGTAACAAGCCTTGAGCAAAGTATTCGTTTTTACCAGAATATACTGCAGATGGAGGTTTTCGGTCCAGTAAACCTCGGAACATTATCAGCGAGCGGTCGATTCGTAGGAAAAGCGGTTTCAGGTGGACAAGGATTATTAAAAGGGATTATTAAGGGAATTTCGCCGCGAGCTTTACATGATCAGTATACTGATATTGCCCTTCTTGCATCATCAGGAAGTAAATACAATATTTTATTGGTTCAAAAAAGATATCCTGAAACCGGAATGACGAAATCAGTCGATGGTAAGACAATATTTGGATTTTCATGTACTCTTTCACCATCAGTAAATGCAGAAATACTTGCATGGGATCTTGCCCAAGCAGAAGCCACATTTCAATGGGGTGATCAAAATTATGATGGAACCCTGTTTACCGAAGACAATCTTATCCACTCAATATATGTTCAGGATCCAGACGGACGGGTAATTGAACTGAAACCTGGAACAGAAGATACTTTTCATGGATCCTGCATCACATCAATTGATTCTATCACACTTCATGCAACTTATCCGGAAAAGTCTGCACAATATTATACTAAAACACTTGGTTTCTCGATTACATCAGATTCAAAAACTACTATTCCAGGAAAAAGATTCATATGGCTTACTGATTCATCAGGAAGAAGACTCATTCTTTTATATGGCCTGATCAGTCCGGATGGAACACCTGTCAAGGCTAGTGGTTATGGATTAGACCATTTTGCATTAACTGGTCTGTCAATAAAAGGGGAGAAACATTCTATCCAGACAGATGTTCGAATGAACCCAGAAAATTTGATAGAAAATTCTGGATCTACATATCTTCAGGATTCAGACGGATATTGGATTGAGAACTACCCAGAGTCATAATTTAACGTAACCTTTGAGTGCCAATGAATGTAAACTGGAAAGTAGTGGGAGGGTATGGAGCCCATATAAAATCAAACCGTACTGAGATCATAATTTCTCATAGAGGGAATGTAACTGAGATCCCTATTCGTAATATATCTCATTTCCTGCTAATCGGTGGGCATACTATTCAGACCTCAACGATTTCAACCCTCATGAAAGAGGGAACTTTTATTTCATTTTGTGAATCAGACGGTAAACCGGTAGGATATATTGCCCCCTATGATTATACTTCATTTAAAGAAATACAGAATCTTCAGGAGACGACAGCACCGTATTCGTATGCATTAACATGTGCTTTTGGATCAATGAAATCGAGAATTTTTGCCATCGAAGAACATACCGAAAAATTCGGCACCGACATTCTCTATTCGGGAGAACTGGATATTTTATCGGGATATTTAAATGAACTGGGAAATATGGTGCTCATTGATGAACTTCGTCGGATTGATCAACTGGTTCGGGATATGTATTACGAGATCATTAGCAGAATAATTAGTCCGACATATAACTTTAAACGAAGAACAATCCGCCCGTATCGTGATCCTGTTAATGCAATCCTTTCTTTTGGGTATGGAATGTTATCCTCTGCATGTATGCGGGCAGTTATAGGTGGGCATTTAAATCCATCTTCGGGATTTTTAAATCGAGGAGACCAGGCCCTCATCCAGGATCTTATGAATTGCTGGAAACCAGGGATGATTGATAAGCCGGCCATTGAATTTCTCGCATCTGACGAGTTTCCATCCAAAGGGTTTGAGCTCACTCGGGATCGATGTATCCTTCATGAGGAAATAATTACAAAGTTAATAACTCTTTTTTCAGAATCAATTGAACAAAATCTGATAGATTCACAGATTCAAAATCTTCTTCAGGCATTACAGGGAGAAACCCAATTTACGATTCTCCGATCACCTACCCTGAAAATTCATTTTTAACTCGATTTTTGGTTCTATTTTTCATTTGAGTGGCATCATCAAAATATGCCATACTAAATAATTCTATTTTAATAATTATTAGATTATTTTACCTCTTCTAATATATAGCATCATAAAGTTTAATATTTAAATATACCGCATTAATTTGCGTTAATTTATTAAACAATATTTATAAAAATGGATTAAATAAAAGAGGATATGCAGGATAATATCTCCTGCTCAAATGCCTTCGCTGTGGCTTGTTCAGGCGATTCCACATACAACCGGACCAGAGGTTCAGTGCCTGAAGGTCGAATTAAAGCCCAGGCATCTTTTCTATCTATCCGGATCCCATCGACCAGATTCAGGGAATCACTTGAGAATTTTTTTTGCACTGCAGCGAGAATTTTTTCTGCATTTCCGGTATGAAATTTATGCTTAAGCATAATAGAAGGGGGGAGTGCATCAACGAGAGAGGAGAGAGGCTGTTTTTTTGAGGTAAGAAGAGTAACCATCATCGCAGCAGTCATCCCACCATCCCGGCAGAACTGATGATCAGGATAAATGAGACCACCATTTCCTTCACCTCCAAAAGAAACCGGTTTACCTTCGGCAAGAAGTGCTCTCATCCGACGTGCGACATAGATGCTACCAACCGCAGTATAATCAACGGTGCATCCATAAGGGGAAACCACAGTTTCTATTAATCTGGATGTGCTCACCGGTGTAACCAGAATTCCTTTCCTTTGAGAGCACATGTATTCTGCAATAAGTGCAAATTCTTTATTTTCTTCGACAAAACGCCCTTTATCATCTATAAAGACAGCACGATCCGCATCACCGTCGTGGGCAACACCAAATGCTGCTCCGGTTCCAACAACCATATCAGCAAGCGGAGCCAGTCCTTCAATGGATGGTTCAGGATCCCGGGCCGGGAAATTTCCATCAGGGTACGCATTTAAGGTAAAGACCTGACAACCAATAGATTGCAATATCTCAGCCGTTGTCCGGTATGCTGCACCACATCCCGGGTCTATGACGACCTTCATGCCTTCACCAATATTTGTTGGAACCTTACTTACAACTCCTTTTACATATTTCTGAACAAGATCCCCTTCAGGAATTACTACTCCAACATCTTTCCATTCCTTTAGATCAAAATTATAGGAAAAAACACGTTCTTCTATCTCTATGGAACCATCATCATCCATTTCAGTCCCGTCTTTTTCTATAACCTTAACCCCATTATAAGCACCGGGATTATGGGATGCAGTAATGACGACTCCTGCATCATACCGATTCATAACAATGTACTGAAGAGCCGGAGTCGGGAGAATACCACAGTCAATGACATCACAGCCGGTTGCCATGAGTCCTGCCTTCATTGCATTAATTAATGCAGGTCCGGAAGTCCGTGTGTCCATTCCGACGGCAATTGTACCAGGACGCATGGTTCCAACAGCCATTCCAATCTTCATGACAAGTTCAGGAGTTATGAGTTCACCAACGATTCCCCGGACTCCATTCGTCCCAAATAACTGCTTTTTCTTTTCAGTCATATGCATCTTCTTGAGGTTTCACAGGCTGAGTACTGAGCTCTTCTACTGGCTCATCAGTATCTGCGTCTTTTTTCTTTCGCTTTTCCTGTTTTTCCCGTAACTGTTCTTCACGAATCTTGAGGAGACGTGATGAAGCCAGGGCGACATGCCGCATTACTTCAGTTACCCGGTCTTCTACTTCAATTTCATTGTCCACTTCAATAGAGGTACTCTCTATTTCCATGAGGAACCGGGCTACTTCACTTACTTCAAACAATAAATCATCAAGTTCTTCTGGAGTATAAAACCCGCACATTGCCCCATAGAGGAATGTTGCTCCTGCTTTACTCACTTTCTTTTTAAAAGAACTTCGTGCCTGATTTACTGCCTGAGGGGTGTATGTTCCGGTCATAAACGGAACCAATTCGGGGAGGTTTTTTCCGATGTACGTCATCTCTGCACCGGATGATGTCTGAAAATCGGCACACAATCTTGATATTGCCCATTCTCTGGCAGTGATAAAAGTTCTTTTTCGAAGAAACTGATTTACCTGAGAATAGGATGCGCCATCAACCTTCCTGAACTTGTGATACTTGGTAGGATCCCGTGAACGGAATGGTGTTGACATCAAAGTACCGTTAGAATTGCCTTACAGATAAGGCCACGGTAAGATCGTGTGTCGAATGAAACAATGGGTTTTTTATAACAGACAGACAACATGTATAGGGGTTGTCCCAAAGCCCAGATAGTGTAGTGGCCTATCATGTCGGCCTGTCACGCCGACGACTCGGATTCGAATTCCGATCTGGGCGTATTCTCATTCTTCTTTTCGATTTTTTACCGAATATCCACCATAAGGCACAACTACCTCAAATCGTGCCCCTTTACCCTCAAGTCCAGTCTCAACAATTGTGATGCCTGTAATTGACAATATTTCTCTGACTAAAAATAATCCAAGCCCGGTATTACTCCCATATCCGCGCTCAAATATTTTTTCTTTGAGATCTCCTGGGATTCCAAGGCCATCATCCTGACAATAAATACAGATTGAAGTATCCCTATGTTGCCAGTAAAACCGGATGACAGAAAGATCCGTGCCTCCATGCCGGATGGCATTATCCACTAAATTATAAAACACCCGTTCCAGTAAAGGATCTGCATACACGAACAGACCTGACAGATTATTCTCTATCTGTATCCGTTCTGGAATACCTACATCGGTTACTTTGAAGACCAGATCTCCAACATCTTTCCATTCCGGAGAATGAACACCGAGGTTTTGATATACCCGGGTAAATTCTATCTGATCATGGATGAGCTTTGCTGCACTTTCCACAATACTAATAATCTCAAGAGTTTCAGGATCTTTCTCATCTCCTTTGAGCAAAGGAATCAATCCGAGAATTACAGACACCCTGTTACGAATATCATGACGGGTAATGCTGGATAACAGATTGAGTTTTTCATTTGTCCGCATGAGCGCTTTTTCAGCCATTATCCGTGGAGTAATATCACGCATACTTTGAATAGCGCCAATCACATTTTTCCTGGAATCATAGAGCGGCCCTGCCATTGAAGAAAAGAATTTTCCCCCTTTTCCCATTTGAGGAAATGATTCTTCAATGAATAAAGAATCGCCCGACTTGCTGGCATCCGGGAAATGTTCCATCAGAGTTCCTTCTTTGTTAAGAACAGCATTCAGGAGCATGGGACGTTTTTCCGCATAAAAAGGGATAGCATATTCATATCTGCCACGACCGATGATATCTGATTCAGAAATGCCTGTCAGGGCCTCCATCGCCTGATTCCAGAAAATAACCCACCCGTCTTTATCAATGACAAATGTCGCATCAGGAAGACGCGAGATAACGTCTCGCAATTGTCTTGCAGATTCCCTGAGAGCTTCACTTTCCACAAGAGCTTTCCATGCAAGACGCTGCTCTGTAATATTTTGGACATTCAAAGACCATATCGCATTTTCAGAACTTTCTCCGGAAAGAATGGTGAGATCATGGAGGACAGGAAATCGCGTTCCATCTTTTCTGATATGATCCAGTTCAAAGGTTGCATGACCAGAATGAAGTGCACTCTCCAGATATGGGGTAAATTGCTTTTCCGGATATCCAGTAACAACAATGAAGGGATTTTTTCTCAGCAAATCAGATGGCTCCATACCATGCATTATCGAATATGCTGAATTAACATAGTCCACTTCATGACTTCGTCCGGTTACAATCCCGGTGCTGGTATGCTCGACAATATTTGCTAATTTCCGAAGTGAGGTTTCAATCTCTTTTCTCTCAGATATGTCAATGGCAAACCCTCGAAGACCAGTAATCACCGAACCAGACATTATGGGAGATGCGTACATAATCAAGGGAAAGCGCTCACCTGTATTTTTTACCCCCGTATATTCAACTCCACTAATAGGAATTCCAGTCTTAATCTTTTCAAGGGCCGAACGGAACCGGGAATGATCCGCCTCATCAATAATTCGCAGGATATGAAGATCGGACAGGTGTACATTCTGGTTAAGCCCTGAAATTGACATTCCCATCTGATTCATAAATGAGATATTCCCATCCAGATCTGATTCAAACACAAACTCAGGGAGCAAGTCTGCTAGTTCGCGATACTTCTTTTCACTTTCTGTAAGGAGTCTGACATGTTCTTCTAACTCTCTTCTTGATCGGCCTAACTCCATGAATACCGGATGAATCTCTTTTGCAAGATCTGAAAATTCATCGTTGCCGTCAAGGAGAATATCGGATAGATTTTCACGTTTCAGGTTTCGGGATTTAATGTTCTCTATCAAGGTATGGAGCCGTTTTAGAACGAGTTGGTCTACCGTGAGGAGTGAGACAAAAATAATCGAGAGACCAAGGCCCATGAGAATAATAATATACGCAAAAATCGTCTCTTTCCCCTGCTTTACAATATTTCGCGGTGAAGATACAAGCAGTTCCAGATATCCTTGAGAATCAAGAGTTGGCAAGTAGGTAAAACCTTGGATTAAATCTTCAGAGATTGGATTAACATAAATATTCTTTTTTGTTTGAACTGAAGGGTAATCATATGGTTCAATATTTTGTGAAGATACAGGAGTTACCTGTATAGAAAGATCAGATATATCAGAAAGTTGCTGAATTTTTTCTTCATACAAATACATACCAAAGACCAGAATACCTGCAGCGGGTCCTTGGTATGTACTGGTAATAATTGGCTCTGAAGTAACGAGTGCCGGACCTTTTGGGAAAATAATCATTCCCGAGTGACCATCTAAAATAGAATCAAAAGAAAAGAAGCCAGGTATTGCAAGTATTTGTGCTATCGTTTCGTTTGAGAGTTGTTCCATCGATTCAGTAGTTTTATTGACTTGCGTACCATACTTTACTGAAGAATTATCCTTTAAGAAGAGCGCAAAATCAATGCCCAGATTCTCCACCGATGCATAGTTCAGGTTACGGATAATATAGTCTTCATTCCTATCAAGAACAAAATTGTATGATTCATCCCATCTGGACCAGTCACCAGCCAGGGAGAGGATCTGTGCCTTTTCATATTCCAGTACCTTCTGAGCCTGGATCACTTTTTGTGTGACATCATCTTCTTCAAATCTGGTATAACTTTCATTCAAAAGAGAAAATGAAAATAGTGTAATGAGAAGGATACCACAAATCAAGGTGAGTCCGATAATGAGGAATGCTTTTGTCCGAAGATCCATAATACAAAACTCCCCTTCGGATTACCCCCTGTACATGTGGGGGTGTATGGGTTTATCCCTGCTGCGAAGGTGTTGTTATCGTCACAAATGAACCGGAATACGTACCAAACATATTCATAATCGGTCGGGATGTAATTATATATTGCCTTTCTTCTGAAGATGGACACAACGGAACCTGTACCCTGGACTCATCTATTGACCTGAAAAAATCAGGAGAGATTTCTAAACCAGATCCTCGTAATGATAATCCTTCCCGGACATCTTTTAAAAAGAGTGAAGAACTGCTCTCCCCGATACATTCTTCTGCAGCCTGATTCATCCAGATTATTTTTAAACCAGAATTTATGATAAGGATCGGATGAGAGGAAGTTGAGATCTGAACATCCATTGAAGGAGTAAGACCGGCTTTTCTACCCTCAGTTGTCTGACGCATTTTTTCGCAGAGATGTGTACTCACCTTGATGGCGCTGTACAAAAGATTTGGATTTACTGGTTTTATCAGAAAACCAAATGGCAATGCCCCAATCGCCTTTTCCAATATTTTTCTCTCATCATGTCCGGTTACAAATATCACGGGTATTGTAAAGATGTTAAAAAGTTCAGTCGCTGCTTCTATTCCGGATATTGCTCCGGGCAGGTCAATATCCATCAATACGATATCAGGCCTTTCAGCAGCTACCTGTTCGATGACCTGTTCACCGGAATTTACCGGAGTGTGAAGGACAAACCCCCCGTCACGAAGCATCGATAGTAAGACACGGGTAATTATCTCATCGTCCTCGACTATAAGGACAGAATTTTCAGGCATTTATGCTTGACCTCAACACTTTTCTCAGGGTAGCAGGGTGACACCGGGATATATCTGATATCATTGTTGGAATAGTCGCTATAAAGAAATATCGAGATCTAAGTTTCGCAGAATAGGTATTCTACGAAATAGTTTTAATTATTGAGATATATACGATATAGTAGTGATTAATGGGTATTTTTCAGAATGGATTCCCCGGTTTATCCAATATCTGAAAATGAGGAATTATTCGCAAAAAACTCTAAGCAGTTACAACATTACCCTCAGACGGTTCGGGCAGTATATCTGGCTCTCTCGATCGCATCGTGGTGACCTCTCAAAAAAGTGGAGCCATAAAGAACTACTCAGACTTGATACAGATGTACTGGTCACTGCATCTGAGATCTCAGGGTACCTTGAATTCCTCTCCCGTGATCATCAGTACCATGCTACAACATATAACCGAATCCTATCATCACTTTCATCCTTTTACCGGTTTCTTCTTATGCAGGAAGTCATCGATATAAACCCTGTACCACGGGTAGATCGTCCAAAAGTGAAAGAAAAAGAACTCAAATACTTAAAACACAGTCAGGTAATGCGTTTACTGCAATCAATTCCTGATGATCGGGACCGGCTGATGATCAGAATTATTTATGCAACCGGGGTTCGCGTATCAGAACTGTGCACGATGAATGTTGAAGATGTTGATTTTGATGACCAGATGATCCGTGTCATGGGTAAGGGTGGAAAAGTCCGTATGGTATTTGTTGATGAGGACACGTTGGATGAAATAGCCAACATCGTAGGAACTCGTCTTTCAGGCCCCCTTTTTCCAGGACAATCAGGAAAACATATCTCACCAAGAACGGTTCAGTTAATTTTTAAAAAATATGCCCCCCAGGGGATAACTCCGCACAAAATCCGACACAGTTATGCAAGTGAATTGTACAGAAGATCCCGTAATCTTCGTGTTGTGCAGGAAAATCTCGGCCATGCATCGATCAAGACCACAGAAGTATATCTGCATACAGATGTTGATGAACGGCGCCAGGTATATCGGGAATTTTTCCCGCTTGCATCTTCGGGAAGAAGAAATACTGAGAATTATCAGCGAAAATCATCTGAGCCGGATCATTATGATGAACATGGATAATCCTGATGTCTTCCAGGAAAGATAAATAGCGCGAGCTTTGAAGTGATCTTGTGATACGCTTAATGAAAGAACTATTCATTTTCCGTAATAAACCAGATTTTGTCATAAAATAGAGTATAAACTGAAAATTTTAGGGTGAGTAGAATCGAGTTATTTCTTTATCACCATCGGTTCATTTTTTGTGAGCGGGAATTTCTATATCCTATCAACACGAATATGTGTAGGCAAGGCTCACACAGCTTTTCAATACTCCCGTAGTGTAGAGGTCAATCATATCGGATTTTGGTTCCGATGACGACGGTTCGAATCCGTTCGGGAGTATTTTATTTTCACTTCTTTTTGGTTTTATGATTGCTAATTCATGACTCCGGCATCAGGTGTCCATAAAAAATTCATCACACACGGCCATTAACTATATACGATGTCTGAGGATAATCACCTATCAGCAAGAGTGCAGGGCAATTCATATGATAGGTATTCGTTGGATAGATTTTGATCACATTCCTGATCGTTTGGCAGGATTGATTGATCTCTCATATAATCTCTGGTCTTCATGGCACCCGGAAGCCTGGTTACTTTTTAAAAATCTGAACCGTCAGGGCTGGAAAGAATCAATACACAATCCGGTAAAAATGCTTCAGGAACTTCCAGCCGAAGCACTTGAAGCTGCGGCTTCGAATATCGAATATACAAACCACTATGATGCAGTTATTGCGAAGTTTCAGCGATATATGCTGGCGAAAAACCAGTGGTTTGATGAATATTACCCGGAACATCAGCAACATAAAATTGCCTATTTTTCCGCAGAATATGGTCTGCAGCACTCACTGCCACTCTATGCCGGCGGCCTTGGATTTTTAGCAGGAGACCATTTGAAAGAATGCAGTGACATTGGTATTCCACTCGTTGCTATCGGGTTTATGTACTCTGATGGATATCTGCACCAAAGGATTCGAAACGACGGGTGGCAGGAAGATGTAGAGGAGAAACTTGACAGAGATAACGCTCCGGTAAAAAGAGTTCTCGGACGGGACGGGACACAACTCATCCTGCAGGTCCCCTTTATAGCGCCGCAGATTCATTTTGCACTCTGGAGAGTGGATATCGGGAGGGTTATTCTCTACCTTATTGATACAGAGATTGAACAAAACCCACCACACTTACGAAATATCAGCAGCAGGCTTTATAGTAGTGTTAATGAAATGAGACTCTTGCAAGAGGTTGTCCTTGGAATTGGAGGAACCCATGCACTCAAATCATTAGGAGTAAAGTACTCTGCAATTCATCTGAACGAAGGACATGCAGCATTTGCTCTTATTGAACGATACCGGCAGAAAATTGAGGAAGGGTTGTCTCCAAAAGAGGCTCTTCAACATGTATATAGCACCTCACTCTTTACTACCCATACTCCTGTCCCGGCAGGACATGACAGATTCCCAAACTGGATGATTGACAAGTATCTAAATGCCTATTATGCAGGAATGCATATGAGCAGGGAGGAATTTCTGCAAAAAGGCCACCATATTGAAGATCCTCCGGATACCTTTAACATGGCTGCATTCTGTCTGCGGATGTCTGCTCATGGGAACGGGGTTAGCAAGAAACACGGTGAAGTTGCAAGAAGAATGTGGCATTTCCTCTGGCCTGAAAATAAACTTGATGAAGTTCCAATAGGTTCAGTCACCAACGGAGTTCATATTCCGACATGGATAAATCCCCGTCTTGTGAGTCTCATAAACCGGTATATTTCCCCCATCTGTCCGGACTGGTTTGAACACCATGATAAAGAATACGTGTGGGCACTCATCGATCAAGTACCAGATGCAAAACTGTGGGATCTTCATTATGCCCTGAAGATAAAACTCATTAACCGGATATTGCAATTTAAAAGACGGGACTGGATGAAATATCAGGCTGATTGTGCAAATGTTGTTGCAGGAGGAGCATTAATTGATCCAAATACCCTGACCATCGGATTTGCACGAAGGTTTTCTACCTATAAACGGGCAGACCTTATCTTCCAGGATCTGGATCGGCTCAAAAAGATTCTCAATAATCCCTGGAAACCAGTTCAGATTATTTTTGCCGGAAAAGCACATCCAGCAGATGATGAAGGAAAGCGGATTCTTCAGCGAATATACCAATATGCACAACAGCCTGAATTTGGTGGTCGAATCGCGTTTGTTGAAGATTATGGCGAACAGATAGCAAAGTACCTGGTTCAGGGTGTGGATGTCTGGATGAACAATCCGGTCCCTCCACTGGAAGCGAGTGGTACGAGTGGCATGAAAGCAGCGGTTAACGGAGTTTTAAATTTCTCAATTGCAGACGGGTGGTGGATTGAAGGATACAACGGTAAAAATGGCTGGATTTTTGGACGAGACCACGCAAACGGTGACCGAAACTGGGAAGATGCATCTGAAATGTATAGTCTTTTAGAGAATGAAATTGTGCCACTCTATTATGATACCGGTCTTGATGGAATCCCACATAAGTGGGTTGCGATGATGAAAGAATCAATAAAAAGTAATGCACCCCGGTTCTCTTCAAGAAGAATGGTCAAAGAATATATGCATAAATATTACATTTCCACACTTTCCTGTGTGGAATGCAATGCATTCATCGATGATAATGCCATTGAGGCAGTTTCACAATAATTTTTCCAGAATAATTTTATTCTTCTGAAGGTTGGGATTCAGAGGTTGATTCCTCTGCATCGCTGATTGCAAGCTGATACATCCAGTCAAGAAGATCATTACATTCGTCAACGACACAATCCTCATCACAGGCAATGCAGGGAATCAGTTCATCACCGGCTAAGAGACAGTATGGATCTGCTGGTCCTTTTCTGGCAATTAATCTGAAAGTTTTAATCCCATCCTGCCGGTATTCAATACGCTCTACTCTGTTTGTATCCAGAAGTTTTTTTACTATTCGAGAACATTTCCTGCTGTCTACTCCAAGGATCTTCCAGAGTTCACTCTGAAGTACACCCTCAGGTGAAGCGGCAATGATCCGAAATGCATCCTCGTCTGTTCCGGTCATGTCAACCTTTAGGCTACCGGTGCGATAGACAGAATATTATTTCCCCGTATTACGAGTGTTCCAAGCTCACGGCCTTTATTTTTCCCTGAAGTCTCGATGCTTTCTTCAAGATGCAGATTCAGGTACTCATCAACTGCCACAAGCCGGCCCTGAAATGTCCTTCCTTCATCCTCTTTCATTTCTACTGAAATCAAAGTGTCAACAAGAGAATATACCTTCTTGATTGGGAGGACAATGCTGCTAACCATCTGCCTTATATAAGGCTTGCAGCCATATTAAAGATTCCTGCAATTCAAAAATGAAAGGATCTATGAATGAGAATAAATCTCTTCAATCTTTTTAATAATGCCTTTACTGCCAATATATATAGGAGTCTTCTGATGAGGCTTCTCTGGAACGATATCCATAATATTTCTCGTTCCATCCGTGATGCTCCCCCCCGCCTGAGTTATGATAAATCCGAGAGGGTTCGCCTCAAATAGTAGTCTGAGTTTTCCATTCGGGCTTTTTTGTGAGCCGGGATAGGTATATATTCCCCCATATACCAGCAACTGATGGCAATCTGCTACAAATGAACCTGAGTACCGCATTTTAAATCCTTGATCATCAAAATACTCAATTACCTTTGTGTGAGCAGGAAGCCAGTCATTTCTCACTCCGCCTGTTCCAAACTGCTTTCCTTCCGGAACAGAAAAACTATCTTTGAGCAGGAGGTAGTGCTCACTTTCAGGATCCCAGGCAAAGCTCTGTACACCCTTTCCAACTGATACCACCAAAACAGTTAATGGTCCGAATAATGTGTAAAAGGCAGCACGCAATTTTGAACCGGGTTGTAAAACCCCACCTTTTTCATAAATGCCAACTATGGTCCCGACAGCCAGGTTTGTAGAAATAAGAGACGATCCATCAAGAGGATCCATAACCATACAATATTCGCAACGGGAATTTTCAAACCGAATGATATCTTCCTGTTCTTCAGATGCCATCTCCCGCACAAGCCCTGACTCGCCAACTACCTTGATAAGATGCTCATCTGCCCAGGTGTCCATCTGAGCCTGCAGTTCACCTGACGCATTCAGGGTATGTTCATACATCTGATTTTCAAGAAATGCCTTCCGGATAGCATCCATCTGCCGCGATATTAATCTGATGAGTGCAATCAGATCAGGTTCACACCCACAGGCTTCCAAATATTTTCGAAGAAACACCATACAAAATCGTAAAGAAATATCCACTCATGATATACATACGATTTTGCATCAGTTAGAGAATCAATCACATACCGGATCCCTTATGATGAGTAAAAACAACCCATTCAGGGGAAGTACTCCGTGATCAGAATCCTTCTTCTAGACAATGAACAGACAATAAATGAAAGAACGTCTTCATATCTTAAAGAACAGAATGGATTTCAAGTTAGAATCACTGACAGTGTAAAAAGCGCAACGAATCTCCTTTCTCAATGCTCCTATGATGTTATTGTATCAGAGTATGATATTCCTGATTTGGATAGCATATCATTTTTAAAACAGAACCGCCAAAGAGGAAATCAAATTCCATTTATTTTTTTTACAAATAAAGGAACTGAAGAGATTATTATCGATGCCTTGAATGAAGGAGCAGACTTCTTTCTTCGAAAACAGGATCTTACTCCTCAAATTCTCTCGAAACTAGCTACCTATATTGTGCAGGCAGTCAAAAGGACGAGAGAAAAACACTGTGACTCTGGACAGATGCATTCGGAAAAAATTCACCACCACACAGAATATGCATGGCATGTTCAGACAATAATGAATGCTATTCCTGCACCCGTATTTTTCAGGGATACATCCGGTATTTATCAGCAATGTAACAGCGCCTTTGAAGCACTGATTGGTATTCAAAAATCCTCAATTATCGGACGGTCTGTGTATGATCTCTACCCGAAGGATCTGGCAGATCATTACCGATATATGGATGATCTGATTCTGAAAAATCCCTATGTTCAACAATATGAGTATGTTATCACAAATGCTCAAGGAGAAAAATTAGATGCTCTTTTCTCTAATTCTGCCTTTCTTTCAGATAATGGGGAGATTAAAGGAATTATGGGGGTCATTCTTGAGGTGACCGACAGAAAAGAACTTGAACGAATCATTCTTGAAAATGAAGAAAAATACCGGACTATCGCTAATTATACATATGACTGGGAATCCTGGTTAAGTCCGGGAGGGACGTATCTCTATATTTCTCCTTCCTGTGAGAGAATTTCCGGGTATTCAGCAGATGAATTTTACAATGAACCAGACCTGATTACCAGAATTACTCATCCCGATGACAAAGAGATAGTGAATCATCACTATTCCCATGTTCCACATGAGAATGATGGAATTTTCCACATGGATTATCGGATAATAACAAAAAAAGGAGAGACAAGATGGATTAGTCATAATTGTCAATCAGTCTTCAGGGATGATGGAACATGGCTTGGAAGAAGAGAAAACAAGCGGGATATTACCTTTCGAAAGGAAATAACTCTGGCAAACGAGAGAGCGAACAAAAAACTCCACTTATTATCCAATATCACCAGACATGACATTCTCAATCAGTTGACGATTATGAGTGGACTTACAGATCTTTTGTCAGATTATTCAGATAATCCAGATATCAGGGCTATGCTGAACAGGATGAACCAGACCATCGAAACAATTCATTCTCAAATTATCTTTACCCGGGACTACCAGGAGATAGGAACTCATACTCCTCAATGGCATCATCTTCCATCAATCGTTCATCAAGCAAAAAGGGGAATCGCTATACAGACTGTGGATATCGACCCTGAACTGGAAAATATCCATATCCTTGTGGATCCATTAATTGAAAAAGTATTTTTTTGTTTGCTGGATAATTCACAACGTCATGGGAAACGAGTTACTGTGGTGAAATTATCATGTGCGATAAAAAATTCCGGGGTCATCATTGTTTATGAAGATAACGGATGTGGGATAATAAACGAAAATAAAGATAAAATTTTCAACCGGGGTTTTGGAAACAATACCGGGTATGGTCTTTTCTTAGCTAAGGAGATTCTGACAATTTCCGGATTAAATATTCATGAAACTGGAATATTCGGAGAAGGAGTACGATTTGAAATCTCGATTCCGAAGGGACTATGGAGACGTGAACCGCTAAACAAAACGATTTAATCATTAAAAAGATTACTAACTGGTATGCAGAAAATGAAATGCAGCATATGTGGGCATGTTTATGATCCTGTTCTCGGTGATAAGGATGCTCCGGCAGGCACAGATTTTCAATCTTTACCAGAAGGATGGGTTTGTCCGGTCTGTCTTGCAGCAAAGCCTCTTTTCAGGCCGATCTAAATCAGGCAATAACCTTCACAATTTTACCTTTTTTCATTATGGAAACTTTTCCACCACTTTCCGACACTACAAATCCAATGGCATCAGTAACTCCCGTTAAAGCAGCTACAGATGAATGACGTGTTCCCATCCCTTTTGGTAAAGACACAGCAGAGGTATCCAGAGTGATGTACCTCCCTGCTGCTTCCAGTATTCCATCACCGGTGACAACAAATGCTCCGTCCAAAAGCGCATATTCTTTGAGCATCTCTCTTACATCAGGCACAGATACCATCCGCATTTCAGGGGGGTGGCCGGAAAATGGATTAAGGATAAGTTGTCGGGATCGTTTCAGCACTTCTTCTGAGTCCCCGACGAGAAATGAGGTTCCAATTGTCTTGCCTTCACGGCCCTCTCTTCCAATTTCCATACATGCCTGAAGGACTGCATCAAAGACCTCTGGAGAGATGTCTGTATAGGAAAGAATCCGGTCACGCCACACGCGGGTGGATATTCTCTCTTCACCGTTGGATGCCTGCTCAGTCATATCTGTGCCGATGCAGATGATGCCGGTCAGTTCATTATCCGAACTATAGAGCCCCCGGCTGGTCCATGCTATCCAGAGATGATTTCCATTCTTTTTACAATGTTCAAAAATATGAATTGCTGAAGATGATTCATCTGACACTTCAAGGAACAGAGATACCGGGTTTGTCACATCCTGTAATGTTCCAGAAGGGAACAAAATCCCTACACTTTTGCCGGTTAGTTCATCAGGTTCATAGCCAAAACACCTGACAGCAGCCGGATTTACAAATGAAATTGTCCCATCCGGACCAAGTCTGATGACCAGAGTCTCAGCGAGATAGAGTTGTTCGCGGCATTCATACTCTGTTTCCCGAAGAGCTGAACTGATGACTGCATATTCACGGCGATCCTCGATAAACCAGAGTCCATCTCCCGGGAGTCCTGACTCTTTTGAATGGAGAGTGAGTCTGCAAGGGACATGTTCCCCATTTTTACCCGTAATAGCGCCTTCAATACATTTCTGATGATATAGATGAAGAAGAATATCACCCGGCTGTGAGGCAGAATCGGACGAGATAAAATATTCAGGTGATTTTCCTAGAATCTCGGACTCATCAAATCCGGATAATTGTGTGAAATGAGGAGTTGTCCGACTAATAAGGCCTTCATCCACATCCAGACATGAAAGAGGCATATGACAGATTATCCGGTTATGATGATCATAATCCTCACGAAGTGAACGTTCAACTCTTGATCTCCCGACAACCTGCCGAATCGAAGAAATAACCTGATGGCCGGTATCTGACTGGTTAAGACGGATTGGCATGCTCCCATAGGTAATATCAAAAAAAGTCAGAGAGTCATTCTGGACTGTAAAAAGCAGAAAGCCTGGATGAAGCCCTTCTGATGTACAACGGTGTTGCCATTGGGTTATGGTGTGAATCATCGGATCAGACCATTCCGGCAATGGTATAAGAATAATATCAGGCATAATTCCCTGATGTCTATCTTTCCCTTCAGGTACAGAACGAACCTCATACAGCTCAACCTGAAGTGAATCGGCAAGCAATTTTTTCACACAATGTGCCGGATTACTTCCGTTATGAACAAGAAGAACTTTCACCATGATATGCAGAACCAAACTGCTCGTTCAGAATATGTACCATGTTATTCTACATATAAAATGAGTTCTTTGTCAGGATACTAATACAAAGGATTGTAACCATATCTCTTTTTTATGAAACGGGTAAATATGATCGCATCAGGGAGCGTTCAGGGAGTCGGTTTCAGAGCATATGTACAGAAAATTGCACAGGACAGGCACATCGCCGGATGGGTACGAAATCTGGCTGACGGAACTGTTGAGATTGAAGCAGAAGGACCAGATGATCTCCTGAACCGTTTTATTGAATCCATCAGATCGTCAAAGACGATATTTATTAACGTTCATTCTTTACAGGTTCGTGATATTTCAGTTACGAACGAACAGGGTTTTACAATCAGAAGATGATTACAGAACATTTATTGAGCTGTAAGAAAATATGAATACCCATGAATATGCGAATATCATTCATTCTGATTACTTTATTTTTCTTCTCTGGTTTTGCCACAGCTGACTGGAGTATCCCGGATCCCAATGACAAATCAAAACCTGCGACCGGAGAATATTTGAAATCTATTGAAAGTCAGGGATACTGGCAATTCGAATATGATCCAACCAATCCAATTTCAGCAGCCATGTACTGTTGCTGGTGGGAGATGGTATACGGAAACCAGAAAAAATATTTTGATGCTATGAATGGTGTTACATCAACAGAATCAGATTCTTCAAGTGATTCATCCATTGAAACAAAAAGTTATTGTCCTGCCTGTCATATTGACGATTCTTTTGCAACCCTGGAAGTTGAACCAGAACTCCAATCATTATCTGATGAACTCATGCAGACAAAACCATGGCTCAAAGAGGGGAAAGATAAAAACCCGGTACGAAAAGTCAATAATACCACTACAGCAGTACTCTCTTTTAGTGAACCGGTAAAAATTTAGATTTTTTTACTTTTCTTTTTCAGATACAATATTTTTCTCATTTTCGACAAGTTCATTGCTTGTTAGGAGATATATTGTATTGTGTCAGATAATAATCAGAATCACCATAATTCAGGTGCTCCAAAATATTTTGCAGGACTAGGCAGGAGGATTGTTGCGGGAATAATTGACGTTGTAATTCTTACTATCATTGCAGGGTTTGGTGCATATTATTTAGGACTGACGGAAGGCTATCGAATGCTTCTCATGATGCTACGACATGAAGAGGTAAGAACTATGGAAGGCGTTCTGGTTACCTCACCCTTCCCAGGACAGGTGGCAACATTTCTTCTGGTCACCATAGTTCTGATTCCCTGGCTCTATTGTGCTTTGCTCGAATCATCTAAAAACCAGGCAACTCTTGGAAAGATGACGTGTCGGGCAGTAGTTACCGACCTGCATGGAAACCGGATTACATTTGCACGAGCATCCCTTCGGCATTTTGCGAAATTTGTTTCAGGAATCCTGTTTTTATCAGGATTTATTGCAATAGCATATACCAAACATTCGCAAGGATTCCATGATATAATAGCAGCATGCCTGGTGTATTACAGGCCGGAAAAAATAGAATAATTTTTTTAGCATGGACCACAGGAAACGACCTGAGGCTCTGTGAATAATGCTTCCCAGTTGTTATTCCTGTTTTCTAAAGACAATGATGAATCCTCAATTTCTTTATTTGCCTGAATTCCGGTAGTGTATCGGTCAAGGGCAGCCCAGTCTTTTGCCTTGATAATATCTCCTACAGATGCATAACCGGACAGGAGATCATTGATTTCTGTAGTATTCGTCTGATTTGTCACAGTCTGGTTTGAGGATGTAGAATTGTTCACTGATGCACCGGTTGAATACAGTACCATCCCGGCAGCTTCTGCTTCGTCCAGAATTTTAGATGCTTTCGATTCGGTATTCTCAAACATGCTCCCGGCATCTTCACCATTCAGGAGTTTATCTCCTTCCCATTCAAATGATGTCGGCAGAGAACCATAACCTGGATTTGAACCTACTGATGAACCAGCAGAGGCAAATCCAATAATTACGCCGGAGAAGATGACAGAAATTATGATAAAGCGATTAAATAACTGCTTACTCATAGTGTACACGTTCACGATCGAATATCATAAATCTTCTTATCATCAGAATCCAGGTCTGAATTATCTCTGAGGATTAAAAAAGAGATAGATTCTCTTCAATTACAGATGAAAAAGATATGGAAGAGCGAAGATAGCAACCATGAGAACTATCATCCCGGTGCTTACAAAACCAACGATATGATCTGCATATTTTGAAAGACCGCGTCTGGCTAGTATACGCTCTGTTCCTTCCTTAAATATGAACCCTCCATCGAGGGGGATCATTGGAAGAGCATTGAATAATCCGGCTGCAAAGTTGATAAATCCACTCCAGAAGAGGAGATGAATGAGTTCCCAGTATCCAGGGAACGGAGCGGAATAATATTCAGTATCTGATACGTCAAATCCAAGTATTCGTAAGTATTGCCCTTCCATGGTCGGATTGAAAGGAACTGAGAGTAACATGAAAATACCAATCGGAGAGAACATACTCCTGACGGTATCGATAATTCCCTGACCATTGTAATAATACACTCCCATGAACCCGGATTCGTGTTCTCCTAATGCTTCAGGCCAGGGGGACACATTTAGGGAGTAGTCCCGAACTTCTCCTTTATGATCAAATCCAACAAGAACCGCATCTCCTGGTCGTGTCGTATTTAAAATATCTGACACGTCTTTTGATGTCTGCACAGCCTCTCCATTTACGGTCCTGATTATTGAAGGGGTTGGAACATCTGCCTGGGCAGCAGAGTAGTTCTGATACAGTCCAACGACAACAGGTTCCTGGGTTGGAACAGCTAGTCCTATCAGACTTACCATGAGGCCGAAACTTATCAGCCCGATAATGATGTTATTAATAATTCCAGCACCATACATCCTCATTCTAGGCCAGGGAGATGCTTTTTTCACCCCTTCTTCATCTGGTTCAACAAATGCTCCGATGGGAATTATCAGGAATAATACACCCATACTTTTTACTGCTATCTGTTCTACCCTACACAAAATTGCATGACCAAATTCATGGACGACAAGAGTGAGGATAAAAGCAAACCAGACGGCAAAGGTTGAGGGAACAAATTCATTCACGCCAGGAATTAAAAAAATATTCTGGGGTTTATGAAGTGATGTTGGTTCAGGTTTTAGCTCCAGCGTGAGATTTACCGACAAAAGGAGCATTATGACCATCGCAATTGATACGATGATAACCATTGCCACTCCGATAGTTCCATATATTCGTAAAAAGCCGGAGTATCGTCTAAAATAATCAAAAAATCCAACGTTTTCAGTTTTCAGCCCGATTATCGGACCATAGAGCGTGATATAGCGGGGATACGGGTTGTATGTCCTGATATATGCAAGGAAGAGGACATAAATGGCAATGCAGCCGAGCAGGATAAGAAACCATTCCATGAGTGTTTACAGGTGGCCCTGACAGGAAGAAAAGGTTGTGTACGGTTTGTCAGAAATCTAAAAGGGAACACTGGTTTTTACGATGTATCATCTGTTTTACGGTCTCCCAACTTGAACGCGCAATCACCGGAGGTCGCTTATGCGTTGAAATGTATTCCTGAAGATATGCAATAGTAACCGGATCAGAAGGATATCCACTACCAATTGTGCCGTGGATTTGTGCAAGCTCTGTGATAATGTGATCACGTTCTACTTTGGCAACAATAGAAGCTGCAGATACAGGAGAATATAATGCATCAGCTTTATGACGGGCGATAATTGTTGTGTCGGATGTGGAAAAGGATCTCACGGTCTCTCCATACCGCTTTTCATTCACATCACATGCATCGACATATGCCTCAGTGCAGGACAGAGCATCCAACGCCTCTGCGTGTGCCCGGGCAACTATCTCATTCATGGTCATGGTCTGGCGGAGTGTATCAATGTCTTCAGCAGTCCGAATTACTATCGAATAGGGAAATTGTTCCCGTATTGAAGCATTTAGTCGTTCTCGAGAATCTTTTGTAAGTTTTTTAGAGTCTGCAACTCCAAGAGCCGTGAGGTCATCCATCTGCATGCATCCCACCGCGGCGATTACCATCGGACCAAGTACCGATCCTTTTCCGGCTTCATCCACTCCACAGATCATCTCTAGAAATTTCTAAATATTGAGAGAAATACCTGATGATAGAGAATATCCCGGGGTTTTTCGTATCAGATTTTCACAGGAACTAATTTCAAAAATATTAAATACTGAGCTTTCCTACATGTATAGGCGCAAGCATTCGCCTCAGTGGCTCAGCCGGTAGAGCGCGTCCTTGGTAAGGACGAGGTCGCGAGTTCAAATCTCGCCTGAGGCTTCAGAAAACTTTTTCCAAAGCCCTAACTTAAACCGGGTACAAATCAAACTTTTTTTTTATCAGCTGATATTTTAAAGGTCTTAACGATAACTTTTTTAAAAAATGAAAAGCATTTTCCTTTTTTTTCTAATCTTTTTAAAAAAGAAACATGAAATATCCTGGTATAATGTCGAAGAACATGATGGCCTCTGTGATTCCTGTTATTACCGGGACATACCCGGGATCATTCGGAAGGGAATGTATGATACCTGTCTCTTGCTGACTCCGGTTAAACCTACATACTGACTTCGCCTGCAGCGAGAGCTTTCATACATAAACTACCCTTTCGTGCTTCTTCAATGATGGTATCCATTTTTCGTGAAATATCCGGAGTGAAATATGCTTCATGACACCGTTCACATACATATGCTGGAATATCCCTGATAACTCTTTTCCGATGAGACTAAATTTCGATGTATGTTTAATCGCTCCTTGAGATTTCCGAATGCCTTTTCCACAACATCCTTATTACGGTAGATTTCAAGAGCGGTAACCGCATCCAGAGTCCCATTCGTAATCAGAGAAAAAAATCCATAATCTCGTTTCACTTTTGTGATAACTTCTTCATTTTCTAATGATTTCGTTCCTCTCTTCGGTGTTGATTTGCAGATAAAGTACTTCTGGTAGAGTTTTCATGTTCAGGAACACGATTATCCATTTTCAATTCCTGCTACAAGGCATTTAATCTTCGATCAAAAGTCATTTTATCTTCAGCTGCTTTTTTCGATATTGAAATAATAATGGATATACAGAGGTAAAATATGATATTTCCTGTATATATTCTATAAAGGAACCAAGTGTTAAAAGATATTCCGGCAGCATATATTCTCATAAATTCAATGACATTCACGTTACAGATACCTTATTACCTCATATCTTCAATAATTCTATGAAAGTATGATAACCATTGATCAGGTGGAATCAGTCATTCATAATCTTCCACAGGATCTCCGGGAACGAGCTCTCCAATATATTGAAGAACTTAACAAAGAGTACCCGCAATCAGAAAAGAAATTTTCATTTGACTGGGTCGGAGATCTAAAAGACGAAGAACCCTCTCTCTCTACTGTTGAAATTCAGCATAAAATCCACACCCTGAAGGCCTGATGTGCCTCCTTGATACCAATATTCTCCTGGAATTATTACTAAAGAGGGAACATGCCAATTCAGTAATGTATTTTTTACAAACTCCTGGTATTACCTGCTCCATCAGTGATTTCTCCTTTCACTCAATCGGGTTATTTCTCTTTAACAAGGATAAAAAGGAACTGTATCTTCGATTTGCAAATGATATATTAAAACAGGTCGCCCTTTATTCTCGGCCTTCTTACTGACCTTCTTTACCCATTTCCGGTCAATCAGATCACTAAGAGCAATACTCACTTCCGGATGCCGAAGATCACAGACCCGTTCCATCTCCCGTGATTTCAGATCGATATCCCGTAGCAACAGGACCAGGACACGGGCAGCATGACGCTTCACCCGGATATCAGTAAATAATTCTGCAATCTCCTCATCCCCCCTGGAGAATTGCAGATAGATATCGCCTCCACCCATTGAGCACCCCTATATTATTTGTTGAGTAATATAATGCCCATCGAATAAATACCAATCCTCTTCTCAATACAATGAGGATTGGTGACATATCTCAAAAAAGAAACATTTTAGTAGGTATAATACAAGTGTTGATATTCTCTGAATGAAGAAGTGTAGTATTCATGCCAGCGTTAATAAGAAAAAAATGTAATTCCGATGGCATTCTCTCTGAAGAAGACCTGAAAGATATAGCCGAAGCAAAAGATGACATTCAGGCTGGTCGGGTCTATACCCCAGAACAGGCACGAAAAGCGCTCGGCCTTCAATGAGTTATTCCATCATCTATTCTGAAAAGGTTCTTAAACAGCTGGGAAATTATCCAAGCATCAAATGACCCGGATTCTTAATAAAATAGATTCGATTGTAGAAGACCCACATCATTTTCTGGAATCGTGTGAGGGGTACCCGTATTATCATCAACGAGTGGGCAATTACCGGATTATACACGACCTTAATGATAGAGACCGGATAATTGAGGTTTTAAAAATCGGTCTTCGGAAAAATGTATATGACCGATAATTACCCGAATAGTCCTACCTCATAAGAGTAATAGGCCATCATACCAGATACCAGTATATAACCTAGTACTATGGGTAATGGAGGTGCAAAATGACAGAAATTAAAACGATTAATCAGATTCGTGATGAGGGGTTAGCCGCATTGATTAAAGCACTTGGTCCGGGAAACGCAATACGTTACATCAATAGTTTTGAACAGGGAACGGGGAATTATAGTGAAGAAAAATACCAGAACATGGATGAAGAGTTTGATGCTGTTGTTGCCCGAATCAAAAATCGTACCGAACCGAAGTAAATATAATTATTGATTATTCCAACGTATGATATACTATGACTCAGGCAATGACGGTTCTTGAAACACTGAATACCATAAAACCGCAATTAGCCAGTCAATATCATGTCAGAAGATTTGGTTTATTCGGTTCAGTAATCCGAGGGGATCAGTCACCGGATAGTGATATAGATATCCTTGTCGAGTTTGAAACTGCCCCAAGTATCTTTGGATTTCTGGAGCTTGAAGAAAAATTGGAAGAAGTATTGCAGGCTCCCGTAGACCTTGTAGATATTGAAGGGATAAAACCTCTGCTCCGCTCAAAAATCCTCTCGGAAGTACAGTATGTCTGAAAAACGTGATCTTCGTATTTTTTTAACAGACATACTTAATGCTACAGAGAAAATAATCCGGTATAACCAGGAAAAAGAGAGTTCACAAAATGTGAGCACGGATAAGGATCTTGAGGCTATCATTTACAATCTTTTAGTACTCGGTGAAGCTTCACGGTCAATTCCTGAAGATTTTCGAGAAGAACATCCGGAGATTCCATGGAAACGAATGGTAGGAATGCGTGACAAACTCATTCACCAATATTGGGGTATGCAACAGGTCACTATATGGAATACCATAACTCGGGACATACCGGATCTTCGGGAAAAGATCAGGAAAATAATTGATAATTATTCAGACCGGGAATAACCGGATATTAAAATTCAAAATCTTTTGTTCCCATTTACTTTCTTTTTTAGGCGCTGTTGGGAAGTATAACAATAGTACAGAGCATTCGTTAACCTGGCAGACTGCGACCTGTTCGCGGGATGAAAGATTCAACGAATGATCGTACCACTCTGGCTTCAGGGGAGGAGAGAAGCGATGATATGCCGGAGGAACATGCACAGGAGGAAGAGGAACGATGACGATGAAGAGCGGACGGAGAAACATTCTTGCCGAAGCGTTCACAACCGGAAGTGGTGCCGACTGAAAGACCGGAGCCTGACCTCGGAAAAGTTAAGGAACATACTATTCACTTAGAGACCACCCTATCACATTTTAATATGATGGCCATAGAGAATATCAAAGAAAAGGAGATCGGCCATTTTAGAGGCCTTCACGAAAACATTTTTTCTTTCAGTCAGTGAAAGTTACCCGGAAGTAACCGGGATTACAGAACCGGTCATGGATCACCATTCCGTAATTGATATCCCGGACCGGATAGAAAAAGTCATTCAATCCCATACTTTTCCCAAAATCTCTTCAGGCTTGATAGATTTCCTTTTCCGGTGCTCTGCAATAGCTTGCTTGTGGGTTTAGCTCTTTCAGACCATCCAGTATAACAGAACCTGAACGCAGCGTGACAATCTTTGTCAGACCTTTCATTTCATCCAGGAGCGACAAAGTTACGTATACTTTTTTAGAATTTCATAAAACCATAATTTTTCCTTTCCAAAAGGAAAAAGCGTCTGAAATATTATTTTTTTTATGACCCACCGGTTTACCAGAAGGATTTTGTATCAGCAGATTTTTCCTATTTATTTTCAAATATTTGCATGAATTGAGGAGATATTGTGTTGCCTAAATTGGGCAGTGTACTATGAGTGTTTTATTCGATAGATGGATTGAATTAATGAAAATAAAACGAAATTATTACCTTCTGAAAAAATGGTATGACACGGATACAAAAACTTTCTTATGGTATTGATACATAGAATTCATACGCACTCAGGAGGTGTGATATGTACAAAAAAGATGATGCAGTATCACCGGTTATTGGTGTTATCCTGATGGTGGCGATCACCGTTATCCTTGCTGCAGTAATTGCAGCGTTCGTATTCGGAATGGCAGGGAACGTTAGTAAGACAAAAAATGTTGCAGTAGTAGCAGATTCACCAACAACAAGTGATATTGTTGTGACATATCATGGTGGCCAGGACGCTGATGAAGTTGAAGATATTATTATTACTTGGTTAGATAACCAAGGGACAAGTTCATTAGGAAGCACAGTTGGTAAATCTGTGAGATATACTGGGGGTTCAACTGGAAAAGACCATGTAACTGCTGTTGCTACATTTGCAGATGGAACTTCACAAGTTGTTTTAGACACATACGTATAATTTATCAATTTTATCCTTTTTTATGAGTAACCAGAAAAATGATTATTATTGGTCATTTTTGATTTTCATCAGCATTTTTATTTTTATAATATCTATTGGGATTCCCAATCTTTTGCTAAATGATACAGTCCTGACTGTTGAACAACTCCATCAACTATCATCAGGCAACCAAATCCTTTTTAGCGAGGGAAAATATGGACTAATGGAAAATGGGACGCAATACAATTATTTTAAGGCCCGAAATGGAATCCTAATGTATTCCCTTTTGCTTCCGGTGTGTTCTTTGCCTGCCTTATCAATAATTACTCTTTTTGGAGAATTTTATGATTATTTTATTATTTATTTGTGGGCTTTTTTGTCAATTCTATTCATAATTTTTCTGGGCTGTATAACGAAAAACATGTTAGATGTATCAAAACGATATAAAAAAATCATTCCAGCGATTTTTCTTTCTTTGTTTATCTTTTTTTTTATAAATTTATATTTATATCAACCTTTATCGCATTCTAGCCCGTCATATTTTGAAATCCCTGCGGTGATCTTAACAAACCATATTCTTTTGGCACTCATGGGTATCTTCATATTCAAAATATTCAAAAATCTTCATTATAGCAATTATTACTCGTGTATTTTTACTATATGCATATACTTCTGTTCAAGTTACTTATTTTGGTCAACCGACGCAAAAGATCACATTCTGGTAACATTTTTACTCGGGATTTTTCTTTACTCAATCTCATCACATTATGTAAAAAAGGAAATCCATTATTTTTATTTAAGTATTTTACTCACCGGCATCATTTTCTGGGCCAGACCGGAAATAGGAGTCGGAACGCTCATATCTTTAATAGGATATAGTATATATTACGAATTTATTTATCAGAAATGTTCAAAATCAGATTTAATAAAATTTTTTCTGATATTTTCGATTCTTCTACTCGCAAGTTTAATTCCATTTTTCATTAACAATTATATTGCCACTCAAAACCCTCTTACTCCAGCTTTTATTTTAGCAACAGATATTACTGATTATAATATAGATAATTTAAATTTGGATGAAAAATCACCATTTGATCAAAATATTGTCATTTATTTCTTCAATCTTTTGCATATTAACTATCTCCTGCCAATTTTATTATTAAAAGTATTTCTCAATCCGGATTCAGGCAGTATGGGTTTTTTAACAGTGAACCCTCTTCCAATAATCGGTATATTTATGCTATTATTTTATCGCTATAGCAGCACGAAATACAATATTCAAGAACAAAATAAAGTATTTGCATTTTTTTCTGGTTTTCTTGCTTTATGTATCGTTGGGATATACATGATCATTAGCAACGATGGTTTAAACATGAGTCATGGAATTGCACCGGATGTTCGATATCTGTCTCCAGCATATCTTCCGTTAAGTCTATTTAGTCTTCTCATAATTCATCCATTTATTCCCAAAGAGATAACCGGGAAAACAATTCTAAATTCATTAAAAATCTGGATTGTGTGGGGTTTCGTTCTCGCTGCGATCTTATTATTTTCTTTACCAAAGAGAAATATTTACTTTGATAATGACATTCTTTCGATTATTTCAATCGGATTATGTTGTTTAATCATGTGTGCAGTTGTCTTAATTGACAAAAAAAATATTCCAAAAACATTATTTCTCGTATTAATAGGAATGTTGATTATTGTTCCATTTATGTGGCAAATGAATGAATTATTATATTACGCATTTCGAAGACCATGGGGTTATGATTTCTGGTTGCCATTATCAAGTTACATTTATTCTAATTTCTTTTTACCACTTTATCGGTAATATCTATTTTTAAAAGCAAAACCGAAAATAAAAAGATAACTGGTATTCCAACAGGAAACGCAATTCCAGATGAACTTGACAAAAATAATGAGTATTGACTAATTATAGAGAAAAGGAACAAAAATCCTCCAATCATAAGAAATATCCCTGTTCTTTGGACTATGTTTTTATTTTGATAAAAAAGGGTACAAAAAGACATTATTAATCCTATTGTTGAAATTACTACTCCTAAGCCCCATAATGCAATCGAGAAATTTGTTTTGGGAGTAAGGAGCCCTAAAAAAATGTATTCTATATCTCTGATCCATGTGATCAGACTAACTCCCATATTTGAAAAATTATATCTAAAAAAAACAGTTTGGTAACCAAAACCTTGATAATCGCCAATTATGTAGAGATTGATAGGGAAGATAAAATAAAACAATAATAGAAAGAAAGGGAAAGTGTTCTTAAAAAGGACGAGATAATTGAATTCATTCAATTTTTTATTGATATATTCGAGTGTCAGATCTTCCATTGATTATCAATAATACTCCTAAACTTTTGATACTAATGTCAGAACATTACATTGCTCATACAAAAGTGCTATGCTGTCTTTCTCGATGTGTAGGGGGCACTATTAATCACATCCACACAACACCTGATTTTAAAGTAACTTAAGTAACACATATCATCACGACAGAAAACCTATATATCCAATAATTATTATTCCCGAGGATCTCTAATGGAAGAAATCGAAATCATCAATTTTACTCCTGAAACTATCGGCAATTACGGCGTTTGTGGATACAAAGACGTACACAAACACGAAGAACTTGTCAGAAAAATTGCATGGTACTCAAAATACTATCCGGAAGGACTCCGGATAAAAGGACTATTCTCTAAAACCGATGGGTACCAGGGTATGATAGAGTATATGCCAGGAAAAATTGCTCACCGGCCCGTTGACGCAAACGGGTATCTCTTCATCCAGTGTGTTTTTGTCGGCTTTAAGAAGGAATACAAGGGCAAAGGATATGGAGAACGACTCATCCGTGAATGTATGAAAGAGGCTCGAGAGGGATCATATACAGGGGTTGCTGTTGTCACCCGGAAGGGATCGTTCATGGCAACCAAGGATATCTTTCTGAAACTTGGATTCTCAGTGGTTGATACAGCCCCACCGGACTTTGAACTGCTTGCATACCGGTTTGACACCGATGCACCAGAGCCGAAATTTCAATCAGGTCTGGACGGGCGGGCAGCAGAATACCCGGAAGGTCTTACGATTATCAGGTCAGCCCAATGCCCATACTCGGTGAAAAATGTGAACGCCATCATCAAAACCGCGAAAGAAAAATACAATCTGAATCCGGTTCTGATTGATCTTGATACACCAACAGCAGTACAGCATTCCCCCTGTGCCTTTGGCACGTTCTGTATTCTCTACAATGGGACGGTGATAAGCCATCATCCCATCAGCAACGGCCGGTTTGAAAATATTATGAAAAAACTCATCTCCTGATTATTGCAGAGAACATGAATGACAGTACAGATCTGACACTTCGGACACTCACACCAAACGAAAATATTCCGTATTCACTCCTTTTACTTGCAGATGAGACAAAAGAGGCTATTGATACATATATTCACCAGTCAGTGATCTATGTTCTGGAGCATGAAGGTGAAATGATAGCCGTTTGTGCCGTGGCCAGGATCAGCGATTCGGCAATGGAGATAAAAAACATCGCAGTACGAGAAGATTGGCAAAATAAAGGTGTCGGGTACCGATTCTTACTGGATATCATACATAAGGTTCGGGAACAGGGATGTTCAGAACTTATCATCGCGACTGCTGATTGCGGTCATAAGCAGTTATACCTGTATCAAAAAGCAGGGTTTCAGCCAGACAGGGTAATACCAGATTATTTTATCCAAAACTATCCAGAGCCCATATTTGAAAATGGAATACAACTCAAAGACCAGGTTATTCTGAAAATGATCCTTTGATAAGAAGTAGATGAGATCGTTTGTCTATCATTGTGCCAAGTATTTTCATGAAAGTAAAGATATCATAGCCCTCATGACAGATACATTCAATGAAACTACACTCATTGATGATAATAAAGAATTATTACACCCCCAAAAAGGAGTGTGCTGACAGCCGGTTTCATTTTTCGGATCTCACAAATAAACCAGAAATACATATTTGGTTTGAATGATTACAATATTTACGATAGACATGGAAACGGTAATTTCGGAAAATGAGGATATAATCATTCCACGGGAAATATGGAAAAAAGCGGAGTTTTCACCAGGTGATCATGTTATGATATCAGTTATCCAGGGGAAAATAATAATCGTGCCTGAAAAATTGACAGTTGTGTCAAAATTTAAAGCTCTTGCTGAAAAAGTCCAGATCAATGATTATCAATCTGATAAACAATATGATTTAGAATTACAGGAACGATTAGGTCTATAAGGCATGTATTACATCGATGCAAATATCTTCATTTATGCTGCGATAGATAATTCAGATAAAGGGATATGGTCTCGTGATGTCCTTCAAAGAGTTGAAAATAATGATATTTCTGCAATTACATCATCCCTTACCTGGGATGAATTTACCTATGCACTATTAAGAAAAATTAATCGGAAAGTTGCTGAAGAATATTCATCCTTTCTCTTTGACTTGAATGGATTATCATTCATCCCGGTTGATGAAAATATTATTAAATCAGCCGGATATTTTTTCTCCCACTATAAATTAAAGCCACGTGATGCCATACACTATGCTACAGCCTATAATACTGGTGTGAAAAACTTGATTTCTGAAGATTCAGATTTTGAATCAATTCCATTGATGAAAAGAATTTGGATGGAACATACCTGGAGTTAAACTTTTTTTAAAATTTATACATCTTACAGGATCTTATCATCATCTTATCCCCTCCTCTTCATCACTATCCGGATTACTCTCCACCAGCCTGACCGGATCAACTGCCTCTACTGGCATCCGACCACCAAATTTCCGGGGTCCCTTGTACACCCCGTCCGGTGAGAGATCCCGGTCATGTTCCTTCAGCCAGAAAAACTGATGATGGTACAAATACACCCCTTTCGTGTTTGAATCCCTCCGGTCAACCAGTTCATGTCCGATGAGTTTTCCAAACTGCTGAAATTTCCTTCCCAGGGTTTTTACTGGAAACCTTGGAGAGAGACTGATGTAGAGTGTTTTTCGGACATACGAATAATTCAGGGGATTTTCATACCATGTAATCATAACTGATTCTCCATTTCATACAGATATTTCATTTCATCAAGGTGTTTCTGACAGACCTGATTATAAGGCCGGTCTGGGATCCAATACATCGGTGATGACCGGTTTGAAACGGTACATCCCTTGCACCTGCAGTATAATTCAGTTCGGTCCTCATCCGGAATGGGAACATATGCATGGACAGGAAGGTCAGGACTCATACCATGAAATGCGGCAAATTCCAGGAAAGTGGGAAACTCTGACCGATTTGGCGATGTTGCTTCATGAACCGGCTGCACCATAACATCTCCAGGGTGACAGGTTTTTTCAGCATCACAACCATTCGGCCCGGTAAACGATTCAATACCAGTAATTTCGGCCTGAAGAACCTGATACTCAGAACCTCTCAAACATTCCGGGCATTCTGGGATTGTCCCCCCGGACTCATCGTAATAATACCGTTGCATGATCTCCAGCCATTTCCGTCTGGTCGGGATCTGCATTGCCCGGATATTTTTCGTTCCATGTGTAGTCTGAACCCTTTTCTGTTTGCTCTCCATACCGATACCCCCGAGAGCCCGGGAGACACTTCTCGTGCTACATTTCAGGCCTTCGGTGATCATTTTGGAGGTAATAACCTGAATTCGTCCTTCATAGTAATATTTTCCAAATTCTGGATCGCTTATCAGATCCTCATCACCAATAGCAAGGGACAGGACATAATTGAACATCATACCCTCATACGATTCAGCCCGTGTCCGCTTGATCTCCTGCTGCCGGTAATTGAGATATCGTAAAAACCGTTCCTGACCGTCTGGAAAGAGAGTAAGGATAACAGAGAGTGGTCGTGCCATTTGTTTAAGCCGCCCTTCAATCCCTTTCCCGATACAGGAGAGCATACATTCTTCTGAAACAAGGGCCCAGTGTTCAAGGACAAACCTGGCAATAAGAGCCCTGATTTCTGCCACCTCTTGTGCATACCGGGATGGAAGTTCAGGAGGAATATCCTCCCGTGTGGTCTCATCCGGGGAAAAGGAAAGACACCGCCCCTCGGTTGCAGCATCCTGGAATGGCTGTCTCATTGCGATGACTTTCGGACCAAATGGATCAAACAGATGAATCTGGGTGAGATCGTTTTTGTTCGTCAGGATGAAGTAATTGTCCTTTTCAAATCCAAGATTCAGGTATTTGATGAGTGGATCTGACTGATCACCTTTCAGATCTGATTCATCGATAAGGAGCGTTCCCATCCATTTCTCCTTAAACCGCATGATGCCGGAGAGTGAAGACGCTCCTGATGCCCTGATTGGGTAAAAGCAAAGGTCAGAGATGACTTTCAGAAACCGACTCTTTCCTTTACCGGTATCACCAAGGAACCGCAGATAAGGCGTCGTGCTGCACTTAGAATAATACCAGGTATACAGGATGTAGTAGACAAACAACTCATAATCATGTTCTTCAGCATCCAGGTATCTGAACAAATGATCTCGAATTCGGGTATACAAAACTCCAGGTGAAAGCAGTTCGGCCTTTTCGAGGAGATCGGTCCGTGGTATTCCGACAATATATGAAGTTGTTCCTCGGTCCTGATGAACAGGAAGCTCAGGAGGTCTTGTGGCTATATCAAACGGATCTCTCTCTTCTTCGGAGAATACCACTTTGCCGTCCTGTAGGTGGGCATATGAATACCGATCGTCCGGACTGATACAGGTAAGGTAGATTTTTCCATCTTTCTCAAAAAAAGGAATATGCCTGATTATCTCCTCTTCGTCAGAAGAATCAAACGTTTTCACAGTTTTAATATACGAATATGCCAGTTCCTTGATCTCCGAGAGAGCCTCATAGTCTAGTTGCTGATATTCCTTCAGTTTCTTATTTCGCTTTTGCAGGATTTTGATAACCGCGTCGGAGGGTTTTCGCTTGGAGAGCAGATAGACGGCAATATCCCAGAATTCCTGGGTAATATCACCCTCTTCATCTGGTTCATTGGAGAACTGGTATGCACCAGATTCCTTTACCTTTGAAAAGGATCGGTCCCCAGCCATTACTAATGCTCTTCTCATCACATCAGTAAAAGGAGAATGGATGGTCATTACTTCGGTCATGATCTCCTCCGGGCTTTTTTCCAGGCTATTCTCTCCAAAAACCTGACTTCTGGCTTTTCCTTGTTCAGTACATCCAGATGCTGTTTCATCACATCCGAATCGTAGATCCCGCCACAGGGCATGATCCCCCGGCATATGGCATCCCAACCGGCAGCATCATAGCCAGAAGCACACCGAAAACAGTAGACAAGGCCCTTTGCGGGGTTCATAGCAACATTTCCTCCCGGTGATGTACTTCCATGAACCGGATGTACTCCCCGGATCTCGGTCCCTGCTATCCTGGCATCCTGTGGGAGATTATCCATAACAGAGAGGCCATAACGCTGGGTAATAGTTTTTCCTGTGCCATGTACTCCAATCCTCTGCCCAGGTTCTGGAATCGTATGAGAGGTGATATCGGGGCTGATCGTTTTCGTGATTGTTTCGATATCAGACCACCTGACGGTCATTATGGAAGCATCTGGATCATGGATCTCATACCGGTTTCCATTCGGATGAAGGCTGGAAGGGCCGATACACTGGCCACCTGTTTTCTCGTTATCAGCCGGGAAAAAGAGCTCAACAATGGTCTGGTTCTGTTCGTTTCTGATCGAGAGTTTATGCCCCCGGTAATGGACCGGGATATCCGGACAGGAGATCATTGCCCGGTACTTGTGCCAGTCAGGCCATGCTGAATACCGGAACGTCTCCCTGACCAGATCCTTTCCACCTGCTGCATGAAATGCCTCTGCATTATCCACATCAAGAGAGAGGATATCTGAACCGGGAGCCGGATAATACCCATAATTTCCTCCATGCTGCAGGTGTACAGCCAAAAAGGGATCATCATGACGTCTTCCCTGTGATACCTGGTTCCATCCTTTCAGAGTCGGACCCTTTTCCCCGGCAGGAACCAGGACATAGAGCAGGTCTTCCCGCTGCATCTGCCAGGGTATGGAGGATCCAGAAGAAATAACGGTTGTAGTTTTATTCAATTAGAGTCCTCCTCTGGTTCCTGAATCATCAAGAATGACAGAGATGTCAAGGATGTAACAGATCCCTTTCAAAGATATTCCTTCGCGTTTTGAATGAACGATACAACAATAAATCATTTTTTTAACTCTTATTTAATAAATTTGAAAACGCACACTGCTGTTTTCATTTATCACTACTCCCGTTATCTGTGCTCATACATAAGGTTTGGTATTATAATACCATATATCAATTCATAGCAATATATTCATAGTAATAATTTCATACGCATTGATCATGACTGAAGGGAGAACGCGAGGTCAGGGAAATAATCCTGGTGTTACAAAACGGAAAATTATAGAAATTATCTTAAAACAATCCGAATGGATCCCTGAACCTATGATTCGGGAGAGTATTGCCAGTGACCTTGGTATTAAGGAACCAAAGAGTACAAAAATACAACTCGCTGCAGCAAAGGAAGAAGGGATTCTCCTGAAAGATACGAAAAGTGGCGTGAATTACTGGAATATTGATTTTACCTCAGCACGTCTTCTTGGGCATGTCATTGACATCATTGCCCTGATGCCGGAGAAGGATCGGGTGTCTTTCTTTTCATCTTCATATGTCCAGGATCTGGTACTCAAAATGGCCGGATTTATGGCACGAACAAACCACCCGAACGAACAAGCAGGGTATAGAGGCACCCAATTCTCTGAATACTGGGGGTTTTTAAACAGTGAACCACTCCATGAAAACCCGTACGAAGAACTTACAAAAGACGTGTACCAGGCCGTTCACTTTTACCGATATGTAGTTACCCATTCTCCTTCCTTTTTCCTGTATCAACTTGATGATGCAGCACATATCAGTCCGTACCTTGAGTTAATCCTGGGATCGCAGATGCTCAAAACCGAATGGAAAGATTTTGACTTTCTTTTTTTTGTCGGGACCATAGGACTTATCATTGATTACAGCCGGTCCGAAGGGAGATACCCAAATGAAATCGCTGCATTCCTGAGAAAATATTCACGTGATATCATGAATCATACCTCCCTGAAATATCCGGACCGGTTATTATGGAATATGATACGGGCACGTGAGATGATGCAGGATAGGCATTCGCTCAGTCCTGAAGAGAAGAGATCACAGAAGTCATTTTGCCTGGATCCTCGTACATTCAAAAAATATCATGGTTTTGAGGAAATAGAGGCTTTGTAGCAGTTGTAACAGTTGTAGCAGCTCTATGGAAAAGAGACCTGCTTATTTTTTATCATAGAAGTGAATGTATTCTCATATGGATGAAAAACATCTCAATATTGGTGAATATCTCATTCAAAAGATATACGAATCCGGTGCCAGGCATGTATTTGGTGTTCCCGGCGATTATATCCTGAATTTTTATGCGAAACTGAATAATAGCCCGCTCGAGCTCATCAATACGTCAGATGAGGAGGGTGCAGCATTTGCCGCTGATGCATATGCCAGGGTTTCCGGATTCGGGGTGGTATGCGTCACGTATACGGTGGGAGGATTAAAAGTGCTTAACGCGACAGCATGTGCCTTTGCTGAAAAATCCCCCTTGCTGGTTATTGCCGGTGCTCCCGGGTACAAGGAACGGGAGAAATATCCCCTTCTTCATCATAAGCCAAACGAGTATGATGATTCACTCCGGATGTTTGAACGAATAACTGTGGCATCCACCGGTCTTGAGAATCCGGCTGAAGCATGCAAGGAGATTGACCGTGTTATTCAAACCGTCCTTACATTAAAACGACCGGGATTTATCGAACTTCCCCGTGATGTGGTGGATATGGTTGTGACACCAGCTTCTCGTCATAAGGAGCAGGCCATGAATCCTGATTCATCTCTTCAGACCGAAGCGGGAGATGCCCTTGTTCATACCATAAATTCAGCAAAGCAGCCGGTTATCATGGCCGGAATCGGAATTTTACGACATAACCTTGTTTCAGCCCTTGAATCCTTTGCTGAAAAGACCAATATCCCGGTTGTCACTACAATTCTTGGAAAATCTGTTCTTGATGAGAGAAATCCACATTTTCTCGGAGTTTATGCAGGGATTATCGGAGATGATGCGGTCAGGGCGTATGTTGAATCCAGTGATTGTGTCATTCTTCTTGGTATGCTCCTGACCGATGTGGATATGGGTGCAAATACTGCAGTTATCAGCCCGGATTTGATGGTCACGTTGTCAGATGAGGAATGCTCAATCGGGAACCAGAAATTTTCTCTTCCTGGTCTCATGCTGCTGCCTGACCTACTTGAAAAAGAACTCTGTTATCATACAATAAGCGGGGTTCCTGTTCCGGTCAGACAGCGACTCCCATCCTTCACCCCCTCGGATACAAAAATCACTACCAAAAGCCTTGTTCCTTCAATTAATTCTCTAATCGACGATAGGACGATCCTCATCACCGAAGTAGGGGATGCGGTTATGATGTCTCTTGATATAACTATTCAGAGATCAGGGGGATTTTTATGCCCGGTTTATTATTCGACACTCGGATTTTCGGTTCCGGCAAGTATCGGAGTTCAGGCTGCATGTCCTGATCTGAGACCGCTGGTTCTATCAGGAGACGGGGCATTTCAGATGACAGGAATGGAAGTCTCTACCGCCTGCCGGTATCATATGAATCCCATTGTGATTATCCTGAATAATAGTGGGTTTGGTACAGAACGGCCGATGATCGACGGTTCATTTAATGATGTGGCCAGGTGGAAGTATCATAAGATTCCGGAGATAACCGGGTGTGGGAAGGGGTATCTTATCCGAACCGAACAGGAGTTTGTGGATGCTCTCAAGGAGGCATATGCTTCAAAAGAACTGGCAATCCTTGATGTTATCCTTGATCCAGATGATATCTCTCCCCAGCTTCGGCGGTTATGCCAGAAATTTTCACAGGGTGTTAAACAGTGAGAATATAATGATTACCACTCCGCTCTATCCAGGATTCACTGTTTCGCGGGACCCTGACAGAGCAAGGATTATTCAATCAGTTTTTCTCTCTCACTTATCCGTAGATTTGCCGAGAATGTTCTGGCAAGAAGGGGATTTACCGCCTGAGGAGGTAGCCCCAGAAATTCTACTGTTTTCCTGGTAATATCCATGAGGTCAGCAGATTCAGTATCAGTACAAGCCCTCACTGCGTCATGGATGTGTTGGAGATAGAGAAGTCCCTTTTCTATCTGTAGATATGCCTCTTCATTCGCCCGGGGTTCGTCCCAGGCAGAAAGCAATACCCTGATTCCGTCATGTTTTCTGATCTTAAGAATGGATGTTGCGGATGTCAGGGCATCATCATACACGGGGAGATCTCCTGGAACCGGTATCACATCTCCGGAAAAGAGCAGCCCTTCACCAGGCATGAATAGTGAGACTGAACCAGGTGAGTGTCCGGGAGTATGCAGTACCTGTATGGTCAGATCCGTTCTTTCATCAAGGACAATGATGTCCCCGTCACTGAGTTCACGATCTACCCTGACCGGTCCGCTTACCAGAGTAGAGAATCCAGGGACAGGCCGTTCCCGGTTTTGGAGCTCAACATCTTCAATCCATGGTTTTTCTGAGCGATGGGCAGCGATGATGCACCCAGTATTCTTTTGAATCGTCATTGCTGCACCGATATGATCCGGATGAGCATGGGTCAGGATGATAAGAGCAATCTCCGAAGGATCACGGCCATGTGCCTGAATGGTATCAAAGATCTGTCTTTCGCATCCGGCTACACCGGTATCAATGAGGGTTATGTTCTTCCCAAAGATGATGAAACTGTACACAAACCGGTCAAGGAACAATCCGGGTGCAATCGGAATTCTAAACGAGTGGTATAATGCATCGACAGAGGGTGTAATCTGCATAGGTTATCCTGTTCTGTATGTTTGGAACTTTTATGCAAATATATACCGATAATAACTTATTCTGCATACATGAATGGACAATATGAATCGGGTCATTTATTACGCTTTTCTAGAATTGCTTCCCCTCCCCATTGATTGGATTCTATGTTGCAGAGGATGAACAAGGTTCATTGCGTATGTTTAGGGTGGAAATGCCTCAATCATGAAAACCTGGATGAAATTCTGATTCTAACCTTTCAGGACATTATCCCCTTCTTCTATGGGATCGGAAAAAGAAAATGTTTTCAATCATAGTACATTTAATTATCATAATGATTATGCTACCAAAAAACCAATGAAAACTCATGGTTTTTGGGAGTCAGCCTGATTTTTTCCTGATTACCTTCTCACTGATCTATCTGATAATAACGGCAATACTCTCCCTGATTCTGATTTGGAGTAGAAATGTACGGAATAATCCGGCTATTCTTCCCTTTCAAATCCTCCTTGTTTTATTCATTATTGCAACTGTAATTCTTTCATTATTTTCATTTACCAATTCACTTGACACATGGATACTACTTGAAAAAATTGGATATTTTAGTTATGCTTATGCATCTGTTTTTTTCTTTATTGTTACCTGGCAATACATTGGGTATAAGGATATCTGGCGATGCAAACTAACACCCCTGATGTTTATCGTGCCCTCTATTACTATCCTTTTGCTGTGGATGCCCGGATACCAGAGCCTGATGATGTCAGATTTTTATTTTGATACTTCAGGGATTGTACCTACTTTAGTATACCAGTACGGAATCTGGGGATATGTACATACAATCAATAATGTAATCTTCATGTTTGGATCGCTGGTATTACTGGTTATTTCCTTCTATTCTCACACCGATACTCGCAAAAAGGGAATCCAGTATCTTTTAGCAGGTTTCATTATCTTTTGTATATGGAATATGCTCTATACGGCTGGTTTTATCCCCCTTTGGGTTTTCAATCTTCCGTTTCCGCTTTTGTTATTCAGCATTTTGATGAGCATAGCAATTTTTCGATACAATGCTCTTGATTTTCTGCCGATGGCGAGGAATCTTGTACTTGAGCAGATCAGTGATCTTTTTCTCATTATCTCTGTTGACAACCGTGTGATAGATATCAACCCATCAATGGCCCAGGCTTTTGATCTCAATCACAGATCTTCAATAGGGGCTCATATTTCTGAAGTTTTTTCAAATTATCCTGATTTCATTTCCATATTATCTGAATCAGATGGAAATGTTTCTTTTTTTTCTCTCAAGAAAGGGGAATTGGCCCTAATCTATGCTATTAAAAAGTCAACGATATCGGATAAAGAGGGGAATGTACTTGGAAATGTGCTCATCCTGCATGATATTACAGAACTTGAACATGCACTGGATATGCTTGAAAAATCAAATATAGAATTACAATTAATAAATACAAAGCTCCAGGATGAAATTACTGAACGAAAAAAAGTTGAAGGGGCACTTCATCTTACGATGAAAAAATTAACCCTATTAAATTCGATGACTCGGCATGATATCAGGAACCAGTTAAGAACCATATTGGGATTTCTTTACTTTGATAAGAAAGAATTAACAGATCCTGAGCAAATTCGTCGGAATCAAATGGAAAATAATGCATGTCTTTCTATTCTGAATCATATTGAGTTTGCTCAATTATATCAGGATGTTGGAAAATATGAACCCATATGGAATTCGGTTTCAGAAATAATAGATAAGGTGATTGGTCAGTTGAATCTCTCGGAGATTAAAATTATTCACGATATATCTGATTTTGAACTTTTTGCTGATCCCATGTTTGAAAAAGTACTATACACATGTTTTGATAATAGTATCAAACATGGGGAGAGAGTTACAGAAATTAAGATATGGGTTGATACTCATTCTGATTCCTGTTCACTTATGTATTGTGATAATGGTGTTGGTATTCAAGAAGATGAGAAAGAAGTTATTTTTAATCATGGCTATGGAAAAAATACCGGCATTGGATTATTTTTAGCCAAAGAAATTCTGGGAATAACCAAGCTCACCATCAAAGAGACCGGAGAGCCGGGGAAAGGATCAAGATTTGAGATTGAGATCCCAGCTGGGTTTTGGAGAATAAATTTTAGTACTCAACACAATATCTCTTAAAATCTAACCAGTTCATTAATAATGGTCACATTACAGTCTCTTCATTGGATCATTTTTTACACAAAAGTTATATTTTGCGAGATAGAGTATTAATAGACTTTGAACGCATAATTCTTCGTTTATTTTCTCTCTGAATGATTCAGGCATCTTGATGTGCTCAATAATAGCACAGGTTCTTAGTTAAGGCTGAAAAAAACCAGGGAGGTTTTGTATAGATTTTGATTAGTATATAAAAGGAGAGTATAGTATGCAGATATCTAAAATTCTCGATATATCCGGGCCGGTGGCCCTGTATGAAAAAGGCACAGCATGTATGTGGGAGGACGAGTATATTTCAAGCCAACTCCTGCAGATTCACCTGAGCCAGGAAACCGATTCAGCAAGTAGAAAACGATCAACCATCATGAGGACCGTTGATTGGATTTTGGGAAACATCAATGGGTCCGAAAACTCAATTCTTGATCTTGGATGTGGTCCTGGATTATATTGCGAACTGCTGGCAGAACGAGGCCACCATGTTACCGGAGTGGATTTTTCAAGGCGTTCTATTGATTATGCAAAGAAGGAAGCAGCAGCGAAATGCCTGGATATAGAATACATCTGTCAGAATTATCTTAACCTTACCTTTGATAACCGGTTTGACCTGGTGATGATGATTTATTGTGACTTTGATGTGTTGATCCCTGCGGAAAGAGAAAAACTCCTGAAAAATGTCTATCGGGCTCTCAAACCAGGAGGTTTATTCATTTTTGATACGCTCAACACGAAATCTCCTGACAAAATGAACGTGCCGGGAAAATCATGGGAGGTTGCCGAGAAGGGATTCTGGAAAGATGAACCGTATCTTGCTTTATCTGAAACGTTTCACTACGAAGAGAAACAGGTAATCCTTCAGCAGCATATTGTCTGCCCGGAATCGGATGATCCTGTGGTTTATCGTTTCTGGACACATTATTATGAGTCTGAAGGTTTATCATCAATTCTGAGTGATTACGGTTTTCATTCGGTTCAATCATTTGAAAACCTGTTACCTGATGATGGGTCAGGTATGCATGAGATGGTTACGTTCTATGTAGGAAAAAAGTAAATTCGGGTACTAGATACCCGGAATCCCTGATTTTTGGACACATGACACGTATTCAGCAACCAGATAATAATTATTCAGATCTTCTTCATCAAGACCGCGATATACAAATAACTCATCCCAGATCTGACTACTTCCTTCGACCATGAAATATCCTGATTCGAGTTCAAAGCCAACAATAATATCACATCCCTTGAACACATCATCCTGATTTTCATAGAGACGTTTTCCGGTTCCGGTGTTTTCTATCTGGAAGACCTGTGGCAGAGGATTTTTCCCGGTTGAAATCTTTTGTGCGGAATATTCGTTCAGGATTACATTATCAATAACGACCTGAAGCAGGCTTTCTTCGTTCCGTTCTATGACCGGATAGTTCTCTTTTAGGTATGCAATGACGTCTTGGATTGGTTTCCTATTCGGTTTGAGTCCTGGTCTGAAGGTATTATACGTTTCTTTCCATGACTGGACCATTTCCGGGGTTGGTTCCTGCATGAGCATGATGAGGTGAAAGATATCTCACTCATGAATAATCAATGGATCCTATATTCCCGCCCACTCATACCGATGTAGGTGGAGTAACCCCAGGAGTGTTAAATAATTGATCTTGTTTTTCAACCATCTCCCCCACTCGTAGAACGTTTCCAGGCTGCTTGAAACATTCAATAACATCCAACGTATCCAATAACCGAGTTATTGAGTATTTTTTGCCACGGTGTTCAAAGATTATTTTTCCCCTCTTTCTTCTTGCAAATTATTGATCCTTTCTTTCAATATAAACTCTAATTTTGCCCTGATTTTTGCATTCTGTTCATATTCATAGGTAACTAAATCCTCATCCTTTCTTCGTACCTGTTCATACACATCTTTGTATGAATTCTTTAGATATTGCATAATATTGACATCTTTCTCTCTTGGAATTAAATCCTGTAATATTTGAAATTGATATCGTTCAGTCGCGTTGAATTTTTTCTCCATCCGATTCCATACGGTATCACATGCTTCCTCATAAGGCACACCTTGCATCTCTAATTTTTTCGTTTCTTCCAGGAATTCCTTTCCTTTTGAACTGATAAGAGTATTCGTACCCATTACATCGTCACGTATTGCTTTTGCTACTTTTTCAGGGAAATCAAGAGGGCTGCTTGGGATCTTTAATATATTTGTGCCAATCTCTTTTATGGTATCAATGAGAAGTTCAGATAATGTTTCATCATCGTATGTGCCTATTGAATCGATATCAATATACGGATATTCTGTCTCATAAATGTCAATATGCCTATTGATCTGGTCCTGAATTTTTTCGGCCAATTCTGGATCATCCAAGAGAACAGAGATTATATCTTCACTTGACGCATCGATTTTCCATTCCTGCCGGATAAAGAAGGCCTGATTATCTAAATCAAGTGACTCTTTTTGTTTATTTTCTCCATTCTCGTCAACTTTTTCTTTATCTGAAGCGGTCTGTTCTTCCGAAGATTCCTCTGATGTATCTTTTGTCATCACACCAGTCAGAGCTCCGGCAAGGTCTAGAGAAGAACTGCCGGTCAAGGGGTTTTCATCTTCGATTGTGTATTCTTCTTTCTCATTCTCATCACTCGGTTTTAGGATCATCTCAAGAGAAGTATCCTCGTCTTCTTCTTTCGTGGTATCTGAAGGCTCCTTCACATTTCCTTCTTGCAAAGGGGCGTTCCCGAATACATCTCCGTTTTCAGTGCTTTGTGTTGTCGAGTCATACGTATCATCGATTGAACTCATAACCGTGTCAAGAGCATCGTCTTCTCTTTGAGTGGTTGTGCTATCAGAAGTCTCCAGTTGTTCTTCATGAGCAGTATCCCGTCCCAAATCTTTCATTATCTCGTTCCATCGTTCATTTAATTCTTCTTCAGAATATTGTGTCTCTGTGGTTATGTACCCAAAGTTATTGAGATAAAAAACAGTCTTGGTTTTGGGATCATACAATTGATTTGCCTCTTCATCAATGGTAATCTCATCAGATGCTTTTGATTCATTCACATAAACATCTGGAATTTGTGTCGGCTTCGGAGTTGTTGTCAAGGGAGGGTATTTTTTGTTGTCAGTGTCATGATCACATACCCCATTCCCATCAAGGTCAATGTAATCCTTGCAGATATGTGGTGAATTATGAAAACAGGTTGCTGCTGAAGTGGGAACATTCGCCAGAGAACATAGGATGAGAGTTATACAGATAAGTGCTATGAAGGAACCGGAGTTGTGAAGAGATGAATATGGATCCATGAAGTGAATTCGTACATTTCCTACATAAGGGTAACGATCACAGTATGTTCGTTCCGATCCAACTATATATCATCTTTTGTAACTATTCAGTCGGCTTAGGCTAATGCAAGATTTTGAGAGAGTAACGACTCTCCACTAATATCTTTGGTTCTATTTGGTGACCATGGAAAATTATGAAATGCTGAAACAATTCCTTCAATAACATTAATTCCATTTTTTCTTATAGTTGAGATGTAACTTCTGATCAGAGCAATCGCACTGGCTGTATCGAAGCTTCTAAATCCACCTGATATTTTCATTTTTACCTTCATCATACGAATATCTCTCTCGGCCTGATTATTGTCGAATGGAACGAGAGGATCATTTATAAATCTCAACACACTCTCTCTCCACTCTTTTAGCCTTTCGAGTAAGTTTCGTACAAATCCCTTTTTCTTCCTGCCCCTTTTTACTTCATCTACAACCGGTGGAGGATTTTCATCCAGTCCTATCTGTATCAATTCATCGTATGACTCCATCAGACTGGTACGAATGATTGGAGGAATAGGAACCCCAACTCCATGAAATATCTCTTTGTTTTCTTTTGCCCCTAATAATAACTCAATAAGATCATAAGGCCATTTTTGAGAGGTTTCTTCTTCAACCCGGATGAGTTCTCGGATAATATGAGCACAACAAAAACTGTGTTCGCAGGAATAGGAAAGATAAGGACCCCAGAAATCATGAACACTAATCCCATGAAATTCAGGAAGGATTCCAATATTATCCATTCCTTCTTTACCTCTTTTTCTCTGAAGGGAATAATGAGTTAGGTTAGGAGTACAGGTCACATGAAGCCAATGAAGTTTTCCTTCTACTCTGACTCCAGTTTCATCATTATGGATTACGGGCTCATTTTGAAGAACGTTTACAATATCATCCTTAAATGATTGTAATTTCTTCGCTAGATTGTGAGTTAAATTTACGATTGTTCCAGGACTAACAGAAAAACCGAAAAGAACTGAGCAGATTTCAGTTACTCGTTCATAAGGGATTAATTGATGATGAGAAAAATAGGTCAGATAAGATTTGACTCTGGATCCATATTGAACTGGATGTGTAACATCTTCGGGAAAATCCCCTGATGTTTTTAAACCACAATGAGGACAGCAGATAGTGAAAGACTGATGTTCTGTTATCTCGATTGTGGGAGGAGGGGGAAGATCAAAAACCTGTCTTTTTTCAATGCCGAGTATTTTTCCAGAAACAAGGCTATGTCCACATTTGGAGCATTCATGAGGTTTATGATATTCGATATGATCTGGATGAGGACTCTGCCTTAAGGTTGTCCCTTTATGGCCGGGTTGACCTCCCGGATATTTCTTTCGAGAATCTGATTTATTTCGATTCTTTTTAGCATACCCATCAGAAGATGGTGGTTTTCCGCTATTTCGACTATTGAGGTTTAGCCTGGATTCGAGTTCTTTGACTCTGGATTCTAATTGATCAATTCTTTCATGTAGGTGAACAATATATGCAATTACTTCAGGAGGACATTCAAGTATTTTGGCTTTGAGTTCTTCTGGAAAGTCCATTTGATAATTTAACGTTAATAGTCATTATAAAAAGATCTTTCGGTAAAAATGAATTTTTAGAAGAAGAGGACTAATATTAGAGTAGGTTTTCAGATGGACGGGATAAGGGCGCTGAGACCGGCTGAATAGTTACCATCTTTTATAATTAGAATTTGCATTAAAGTAAATTTTTTATACTACAAAATATGATAAAGCCGTATGAAAGGACTCATTTTATTGTTCATCATGATGATATCGCTCAATATCCCGGTCATGGCAGCGGAGGAGCAGGAATGGACTCCTTTTCGAGCCGATTCAAGGATTGATATAAACTTCCCATCACACTGGAACTGGCAGGAGATCCAGACAGGTAACAAAGGGATGAAGGCGTACTTGATGACAGATAAAAAAAGCCCGGGGATGTATTCGCTTGTGATGGTTGCAGACAATCCCTTCTATCAGATTCCTGACAAGGATGTCCTTAATGAACTGCTATTTTCTTTAATGAATGATTATCCTGATTATGTTCAGCAAGGTGAGACAAAGTTTGGTTCTGATGATAAACGTCCGTATTTCTCACTCTCTCAATGGGAAAATAACACAACGGGAGAAAGACTCACTCTCATTGTTGCAGGATCAAAAAAGTCAATCGTCTATCTCTGGATGGTATATCCATCGGAACTCTTGGAGAAGGCATATCAATCACTCATGAATGACATGGCAACATCGTTAAAAATATTTTAATATTTTTTCCATATTCATCATTATCCAGCACTTCATCGAACTCCTAACTCCTGAATTTTTCAGGGTCTCTTTTCCATAGAACTGCTACAACTGTTACAACTGCTACACGGGCGTTAAATTTGATAAAGATACCTCAATACTGCGATATTGGTGAAAGAAGATAGTTCCATTGAATAATGATATGGGGGCTTTCGAATGATCGGTCATTTTATATGATGAATTGTGGAGTCAGTGACTCCACTATCATGTTTCACGGAATACTTGCTATAACCGATTTTTGCACTTTTTGGTGATATGAATGGGATAAGATAAAAAGGATACCCAGATTTACACATTTTTCCTGGAAGTCTTGCATAAGTGCGATACTTGCTATTCAATCAAACCTACAGAGGAATTGTGAGCGATAAGCTGATGAGTTCCCATTACATATAATAGATAAGAAGGAACTGGGATGTTAAGGACATATAAGGCGATTATAAGAAATAATTATGTTGAATGGGATACCGACATACATGAGATTATAAACTCAGATAGTCCAGTTTCAGTGTATATTACTATTTTAGATGAACCCAAACCAGACAATAATGTCGAAAGAGGCAAATGTATGGTTTCAGCTTTGAACAAGTTAGTTAAAATAAATGCATTTGGCGATGTTGATGATCCAGTTGAGTTCATACGGGAAATGAGGCAGGAGAGAGAGTTACCAGGAAGACAAGATGCTGATTGATAGTAATATAATCATTTATGCCATGCATCCCGATAAGGAAATTATCCGAAAATTAATTGAGAAAAATTCACCCTTTGTCTCCGTTGTCAGTTATGTCGAGGTACTCGGATATCATAAATTAAGTGAAATTGAGAAGGAATATCTCGAAGTTTTTTTCAAAAATGCGAAAATGTTACCGATTTCTCAAAATGTATTAAATTATGCAGTAAAACTCAGGCAAATAAGAAAAATGACATTGGGGGATGCACTCATTGCAGGCACGGCACTTACTCATGATATTACATTAGTTACCAGAAATATTAGCGACTTTCAATGGATCGAGAACCTAGAGTTACTTAATCCATTTGAATAGATTATCGCAATATTTGTAGATCCAGTTCCTTTCATCATGTAATGTATGCAGGAAAATATATGTTCAGAAATCCCCACCAAATTCACTTCTTTTTTTAGTGGGTCTCTTTTCCATAGAACTGCTATAACTGTTACAACTGCTACACGGGCGTTAAATTGAATAAAGATACCTCAATACTGCGATATTGATGAATCGTCTCCAAAGTGACCTATGTACAACAGAGATGGGACATTCTCCCTCCTGAACTGAGGGAGTAATTTGCTCATTTTTTTTAGCCTGGAAATTACCCCTCTTTTTAACCAGAGGAGTTAATTAATACCTATGAAAATTACCAAACTTTGGTAAAAATTACCCCCTATTTTAGCCAAGTTATATAAACCCAAATCATCTATATCAAAGGATAATGTTTCGCACTATAACGTCTCATCTGGCATCCTGGAAAAAAAACCACCGTTCTCCTCTTCTTATCAGAGGTGCAAGACAGGTTGGAAAAAGTTATAGTGTTGAACAATTTGGTAAAACTGAATTTAATAATTTTATTTCACTGAATTTTGATTTAAATCCGGGGTTAATCTCAATATTTGACTCAAGAGATCCTGATTCTATAATTAGCCAGATAGAAATCTTATTCCGGGTAAGAATCACAAAAGATACACTCATTTTTCTGGATGAAATCCAGGAATGCCCAAATGCGATAACTTCTCTTCGGTACTTTAAAGAATTACGCCCGGATCTTTTTGTAATAGGAGCGGGTTCACTCCTTGAATTTGCATTTACCGAAGATATCCGGATGCCCGTTGGAAGAATTCAATTTTTAAATATGTTCCCCCTTTCCTTTTATGAATTCATGAAGGCAATGGGTGAAGAAAACCTCATATCTTTCCTCAATACCGTTTCATATTCTGATACTATCTCTTCAGCAGTTCATGAACATCTCCTCTCACTTTTACGGACATATTTTGTCCTTGGAGGAATGCCTGAAGTCATCGTCTCACACAATGAGACAAAAAGTTTTCTGGAGGCTTCCTATGTTCAGGATTCACTTATTGAGACATATAAACGTGATTTTTATAAGTATGCCCAATCATCAGAATTAATTCATCTCCAGACTGTTTTTTCTGCTATCCCCCGGATGGTATCGGAACAGATAAAATACGTAAATATTGACAGGGAATCAAGATCCCGTGACTTAAAAAAGGCATTACACTTACTCACTCTTGCACGGGTGATAACTCCGGTCTCAAGTACCGATGCATCAGGACTTCCCCTTGGTGCGACACTTTCAAGCAGACAGAAGTATATTTTTCTTGATATCGGGCTTATGCAGCATCTTTGTGGATTGAATACTGAAATTTTAAGCCAAAAAGATATGATGCAAATAAACAAAGGAAATTTAGCAGAACAATTTATTGGCCAGGAATTATTGGCACTCGAAGATCCATTTATCAGTTCTGAACTATATTTCTGGGCTCGTGATAAACAAGGGAGTTCGAGTGAAATTGACTACTGTATTACCAGAAAAGGAAGGATATACCCTATTGAAGTAAAATCAGGTACGACAGGAAAATTACGATCGCTTAGAATATTCATGGACGAGAAAAAACCACCTTTCGGAATCCGTTTCTGGGAAGGAGAAATCAGTTTTCATGACAATATTTTATCAATACCACTCTATATGGTCGGTGAAGCCGGGCGGCTTATTGATGAGGTTTTCGAATCAGAAAAAAACCATCTCTGATTAAAATTTTTAGGAATCTGGATAATAGATGGTTAAGAGAGGGACTGCATATGTATGTCCATGGACGATGACAGACAGAGACACACATGATATCCTGTCACATACAATTGGGGGATATCGAATTCTAAGCGACAAATCCGGCCACCAGCAGAATTGGCAAGTACAGGAGAGACAATAGTGTCAAATCCTCCTAAGGTTCCGGTACGGATGGTCAGATACCCTGCCTGTTTTCCATCAGTGTTCTCGCACACGAGTATTCCAGTTTAAAACTCTGGAAAAAACGGTAATAGATCGAATAATGGAGTCAGCGACTCAACAATTTAGGTTCGGCCTTATCTCAAGATAGTTTATTATATAATGAATTGTGGAGACAGTGTTGCCACAATTCTGTAAGACCAGATATATTCTCACCATAACCAATTTTAGCACCTTCTTGTGACACGAAAGCGACAGAATAAAAATGATCATTTTTTATAATTTCCCGATATCAAACTATAAAAAACATACCATTATGATGACCTGTTCAGTATCTGGAAATTCATTCATCAATAAAAACATTTTTCTATGTCTATCATTATAGAACTTATATCATACAATCAGATCATTCCTCACGTTTTCAATAATAAGACCAATTTCACAACTTTGCAGATACCATGACCGTGAACCAGAATCCTGAACAGATAGCTCGGGACACCATCGACCGGAAATTGATCGAATCCGGATTTGCGGTTCAGGATCGAAAACATATCGACTTTAAGGAATCTACCGGAATTGCGGTCAGGGAATACCCGACTGATGTTGGTCCTGCTGATTATATTCTGTTTGTTGATCGGGTGCCTGTTGGGGTTATCGAGGCAAAGAAGGAAGATTTTGGGGAGAAGATAACGACCGTCGAGGGTCAATCATATGAATATGCGGCCAGTAAACTAAAGCACCTGAATAATGATCCTCTTCCGTTCGTATATGAGAGCACCGGGGAACTGACCAGGTTTACTGATCACCGCGACCCAAAGCCACGGTCACGAACGGTCTTCTCCTTCCCAAGGCCGGAGACGTTTCGGGAATGGATGGGTCAGGATAAGACCCTCCGTGGGCGGTTTCATGATATCCCTGTATTGAATCCGGAGGGGCTTCGTGCCTGTCAGATTCAGGCCATTCAAAACCTTGAAGATTCGTTCAGGAAGTATTATCCCCGTGCTCTTATCCAGATGGCAACCGGTTCAGGAAAGACATTTACTGCAATAACCTTCATCTACCGGCTTTTAAAATTTGCCAATGCAAAACGGGTTTTGTTCCTGGTGGATACCCGGAACCTTGGAGAGCAGGCTGAACAGGAGTTCATGGCCTATGTTCCGAATGATGATAACCGGAAGTTCACCGAGCTCTATAATGTACAGCGGCTCCGGTCCCGGTATATTGCATCTGACAGCCAGGTGTGTATCTCCACCATCCAACGCCTCTATTCAATATTAAAGGGCGAAGAACTGGATGAGACTCTTGAGAATGAGAATCCGGCGGAACGGGGATGGCAACCAAAGCAGCCTCTTCCGGTTGTGTATAATTCACAGATTCCGATAGAGACGTTTGATTTTGTTGTTATTGATGAGTGTCACCGTTCGATATACAATGTCTGGCAGCAGGTCCTGGATTATTTTGATGCTTTTCTTATCGGGCTGACTGCAACTCCAGATAAGCGGACGTTTGGGTTTTTCAACGAGAACGTGGTGAGTGAATATACTCATGAAGAAGCAATTGCCGATGGGGTGAATGTCGGTCATGATGTGTATACCATTGAGACGGAGATTACGAAGAACGGTGCACGGATTGAGGCAAAGGAGTTTGTTGATAAACGGGAGAAACTGACGAGGAAGAAACGATGGGAACAACTGGATGAGGAGGTACAGTATTCTTCAAAGGAACTTGACCGTGATGTGGTCAATCCCAGTCAGATCAGGAATGTTATCCGGACGTTCAGGAATAAACTTCCCGAGATCTTCCCCGGCAGAACCGAGATTCCCAAGACTCTTATCTTTGCAAAGACCGACAGTCATGCGGATGATATCATTCAGGTTGTCCGGGAGGAGTTCGGAGAGGATAATGCCTTTTGCAAGAAGGTTACCTACAAGACCGAAGAGGACCCGAAGTCAGTTCTGGCTGCATTCCGCAATGATTACAATCCCCGGATAGCGGTGACGGTTGACATGATCTCAACCGGGACTGATGTGAAACCGCTTGAATGTCTGCTCTTTATGCGGGATGTGAAGAGCCGGAATTATTTTGAGCAGATGAAAGGGAGAGGAACCCGGACTATCGGGTATGATGACCTGAAGAAGGTGACTCCGTCAGTTCTTTCTGCCAAGACTCATTTTGTTATCGTTGATGCTGTCGGGGTGACAAAGTCACTGAAGACTGACAGCCGGCCACTTGAACGGAAGAAGAGCGAACCTCTGAAGGATCTGCTGGCAGCGGTGACGTTCGGGTCAACAGATGAGGATCTGTATGTCTCACTGGCAAACCGGCTGGCACGTCTGGATAAGCAATTAACCGACGATGAGAAGGAGACATTCACGGAGAAAGCCGACGGGAAGACGATTCATCAGACGGTGAAGGATCTTTTGAGGGCGTATAATCCGGATATCATCGAGGCCAGAGCTGGGGAGATAAAGCAGCAGGAACCGTCAATTTCAGAGAAGAAGGCAAAAGAAAAGGCTCAGAAGGAACTTATCGAGATTGCCCGGACGCCATTCTCCGGAGATCTGAACGAGTATATTGAGAATGTTAGAAGGGTGCATGAGCAGATCATTGATACGGTGAATATTGATGAGGTCAGGAAAGCAGAGTGGGATACTGATTCCCATGAGCGGGCAGAACATATAATCAAAGACTTTTCAGCATTTCTTGCGGCACACAAGGATGAGATCACTGCTCTTTCATTATTCTATAATCAGCCCTACAACCGCCGGGAACTCACATCCAGGATGGTAAAAGATCTGCTAAACATCCTGAAGGCTGAAAAACCGCAGTTTGCACCGTTTCATGTCTGGCAGGCGTATGAGCAATTGGAGCAGGTGAACGGGAAATCTCCAAAGAGTGAACTGACCGCCCTTGTCTCCCTTATCCGGCGGGTTACCGGGATAGATGAGGTCTTGACCGGGTATGATATGACCGTGAATAAGAACTTTCAGGACTGGGTGTTTCAGAAGCAGGCCGGAGCGTTAAAGTTTAATGAAGAACAGATGGAGTGGCTCCGAATGATCAAAGAGTTTGTGATTAATAGTTACCATCTTGAGATTGATGATTTAGATTATGTCCCGTTTGATGCTTTTGGTGGGAGAGGGAGAATGTACCAGCTCTTTGGTGATAGTATGACCGGGATTATGAGTGAACTAAACGAGGCGTTAACGGTTTGAATAAGCAATTAGTGTGTGATAAACCACCAAATCATTGGGCAACTGTATCTCTATCAGATATTTGTATAAAAGCGTCCAAAGTTAAAAGAAAGGAATTGGAACCGGACTCAAATTTTCTGTATTTAGATATTAGTTCGATTGATAATGTCTCCAATAAAATTACAGGACATAATCAACATAATTGGAGAGAAGCACCTTTACGAGCTCAACAAATAATTCAAACTGAGGATATTTTATTCTCAACCGTTCGTGTGTATCTAAAAAATATTGCAAAAGTCACGAATCCAATATATTCAAATCAAATTTGTTCATCTGGCTTTACTGTACTAAGAGCAAATGAGGATCTCTGTCACCCTAATTATTTGTTTGCGTATACCCTCTTTGAAGGCTTTTTGAATCCATTATGTGAACTTCAAACTGGAACTTCATATCCAGCAGTCAGAGACAATGACGTATTTGCACAAATAATTCCGCTCCCTCCACTCCCCGAACAACGTGCCATCGTGAATAAAATCGAGCAACTCTTCAGCGAACTGGACAACGGTATCGCCAATCTCAAACAGGCACAGGAGCAATTGAAGGTATATCGGCAGGCTTTGTTAGCTAAAACATCTGTAACTGAAAAATTTGTTCCAATTTTACAAGTGGTTGAGGATCTAAGTCAAGGATGGAGCCCAAAATGTCATAACCATTCAAGAGTTAATTCCAATGAATGGGCTGTAATCAAAACCACATCTATTCAAGAGGGTTATTTTGATGAAAAAGAAAATAAAAAATTACCTGATGATTTAAGTCCAAGAATAAAGCACGAATTAAAAATTGGTGATATTTTAATTACTCGTGCTGGCCCTCGTGTCAGAGTTGGTGTGTGTTGTTTAATTAAGAAAGTAAAACCAAGATTACTTAATTGTGATAAAGCATACCGAATCAGGTTAAAAAAAGACTGCATTATTCCAGAATTTTTTGAATTTACGATGAATTCGCCCCGATACAAATTTATCATAGAGGAACTCAAAACAGGTATTAGTGATAGTGGCGTAAATTTGACTCAAAAAGGATTTTTAGCCATAGATATACCAGTCCCACCTATTCAGGAACAACAAGCCATCGTCACCGAGATTGAAACTCGCCTGTCTGTTTGCGATAAACTGGAGCAGGATATATCCGATTCTCTCGAAAAAGCCGAAGCTCTCCGCCAGTCTATCCTAAAACAAGCCTTTGAAGGTAAACTCCTCAATGAACAGGAACTCACCGCTGTCCGAAGCGATCCGGAATGGGAACCAGCCGAAGCATTACTTGCCAAAATAAAATCAAAGACCACCTGAAATTATGACTGAAACCACATCATCAATCATCTCGAAGGTATGGAGTTTCTGCCACGTTCTCCGTGATGGAGGAGTCAGTTACGGAGACTATCTCGAACAGCTCACCTTCCTCATCTTCCTCAAGATGGCAGAGGAATACCGAAAACCCCCCTACAACCGTGATATCGGTATCCCCGAAGAATACCGGTGGGAAACGCTGAAAAGAAAGCGGGGTGCTGACCTCGAGACTCATTACCGGAACCTGATGCAGGATCTTGGAAAGAAACCGGGAATGCTCGGGCAGATATTCCTGAAAGCCCAGAACAAGATCTCTGATCCGGCCATGCTCTATAAGGTCATCGACATGATCGACAAGGAGGACTGGGTTATGATGGGGGTCGATACCAAGGGAGAGATATACGAAGGCCTCCTGCAGAAGAACGCAGAGGATACCAAGAGCGGGGCCGGTCAGTATTTCACCCCGAGAGCTCTTATTAAGGCGATGGTAGCCTGTACTCGTCCGGAACCGATGAAGACGATTGGAGATCCCTGTTGTGGGACCGGTGGATTCTTCCTTGCCGCCTATGATTACCTGACCCATAAACACCAGCTCAACCGAGAGGAGAGCCGGTTTTTAAAAACCCAGACCTTCGGAGGGAATGAGATCGTGCCGGGAACCAGACGACTCGCCCTCATGAACCTCTTCCTCCACAATATCGGAGAGATTGACGGGGAGCCGATGATCTCCGTTGCAGATGCACTCATCGCCGATTCTGGGGACCGGTATGATTATGTCCTCACCAATCCCCCATTCGGCAAAAAGAGTTCCATGACCTTTACGAACGAGGAAGGAAAACAGGAGAAGGACGAACTCACCTATAACCGGCAGGATTTCTGGGTCACAACCAGTAACAAACAACTCAACTTTCTGCAGCATATTCATACCATACTCAAAACCGGCGGACAGGCAGCCGTTGTTCTTCCGGATAATGTCCTTTTTGAAGGAGGTGCCGGAGAGACAGTCAGAATGAAGATCATGGAGACCTGTGACCTCCATACCATCTTACGGCTCCCAACCGGTATCTTTTACGCAAATGGAGTGAAAGCAAACGTCCTCTTCTTTGAGGCAAGAGAGGCATCAAAAGATCCCTGGACAAAAGAGGTCTGGATCTACGATTACCGGACCAATATCCATCATACCCAGAAGAAGAATCCGATGAAATTCTCTGACCTTGAGGAGTTCATCAGCTGTTATCATCCGGAAAACCGACATAAACGGCAGGAAACCTGGAGCGAGGAAAATCCGGAGGGACGGTTCAGGAAATTCTCATACGACGAAATAATCGCACGGGATAAGACAAATCTTGACATTTTCTGGCTCAAAGACAAGAGCCTTGCAGATTTGGATAATCTTCCGGACCCGGATGTTCTGGCAAATGAGATTGTTGAGAACATCGAGGCTGCATTAGAGAGTTTCCGGGAAATTGCTGATATTGTCAATGGGAATGGGATAGACAAAGAAAAAGATATGCAATAGAAGAGCCATATTGAACCTACCGAAAGAAAACACAGAAAAAACCGATACAACGGGAGGATCACGCAATAAATACATGTATCTCAATCATCGATCCGCGTCTCAAAAAGATCTCTGAACAGATCCGGGACCAGGCGAAAGAAGAGCTGGGGATTATTGATGAGACCCGCTTGAAATCACTCAGCTTTGTCTTTCTTACCGTCAAAACCATCCCCTGGATCTGACCGATGAGGAGACCCTTGATTATATGACTGAAGGATCCGGGGATTTCGGTGTAGATGCAATCCACCTTTCTGAAGACTTTGTTCATCTATTTAATATTTAACCAGAATCCGTGTTGAAAAGAGTTTTTTCCTGTTCTTCTGATCCCAGATAAGCCCGGATCCTGTAGTTGGATAGATAAACCCATGTATAACATCATAAATATTCTCGATATGGGTATCAGTATAGATACGCTGGTTCGTTGCATCCCATAGCAGTACAACATATGTTCCAGAACTCAGTCTATGGCGGTTTTTCCTTTCATCGATTGATTTTGACCAGCACTTTTTCCCGGTTTTTTCAATCACCTTGGCAAATTGTATCTGGTGGTCCGGACATGGAGGAGCAGGAAGATACGTTATTGTTCCATCCGGATTGAAAATATACAGAAAAACGCCACCATAGGTATCTCCATTACTCTCTGACTTTGCAGTATTGATATTCTGAACTACAGAAAGTAATGACAATTTGAATCCTTTTGCTTGTCTATTACGGGCTAATTCACCTACCTTCTCCCAATAAAGAAGGGGAAAGATCTCAACACCGACTTGTTTACAGTCCTTACTTGTAACATGTCCGGATAAGATAATCTGCTGTGGTGAATCAGTAATATCTATAGAATCAAAAGAAATTTCATCGGGAATTACACCGATGACCGGATTTCCGATGATAATTACCATACAAAAAGGAATAGTACAGAGAGAGGATTTTCCTTGTAACATGGGTTAAAAACCGTTTGTACTATCTCAATAAAGTGCTTCTTCTGATAATTATGCCCGGAAAAATGATCTGCTCCTGAATTTGGTTTCTATTTTTTTGCTGATATCTTATACATAGTATCCACTTCGCTAATTTTTGAATAGTCAGGATATTGTAGAATTAATATCCAGCCAAAAATCTTGTCATATCCACAAACCAGTGAAATCCACAAGCAGAAGGGAGTCCTTTATAGAGTTGTAGCAGGCACATAGGCAAACCAAAAAGCAGAGATGTCAGAATACACATGATAACCGCTCCTATCGGGTTTGTTACGAACAATTCAGGAAGATGGTTCAGGCTGTGAGGGACAACACCAATGAAGATTACTGCACAAAGAGTACGTCTATCTGAAGATTCATTTCGAAGTAATGCAAAAGTCAGGATAACAGGGAAAAACCTAAAAATTATCTCTTCTGATATTGCCGGATTACATGCCAGAAATATGGCATCAATTATTCCGGGAGAGAGTAGAAGACCCTGATTCAGGTAAAAATATCCAAGATTGATGCAAGCAAAAGGAACAGATATAATAATTCCAAAGAGAATAAGCCGTAAAATATATACGGGTGATTCCTGGAAGGATATAACCGGAACCCCATGTCCTGTCCGGAATATGGTTAAAGCAGAAACATAACAAACCAAGACCAGTAAACCGGTGAGTATTCCATCAGTCAGGCTTTGGTTCATTCCATAGTGACTTGCTCCGCTTATTATCCCGAGAATAATTCCCCTAATTAAACCAGATGTTGAGAATCCAGCCCGATTTATAAAAAGGTTCATTATTGCTCCAACTCCAAGAAGAAGTTCTGTCCATGACCATATTCGTGAGGTGAGGTTTTGATATTCAAAAGGAAAAGAAAAATCCAGAGGCAGGAAAATATTGATTATATAAAGAATTACATATCCGATGAGAATTAGAGAAAAAATAGCCCATCCAGAGTATCTATTTAAATTCGGAAATTCAGGAGTAAAATCCATATACCTCGTTTGTTCAGAATCTTAATAAGAATGATATCATGAATTTTCGGTTGTGATATTATTATTTGAAAACCGCAATAAATTTAATTATATATTAAATTATTAATGAACTAATGCGATCTAAATTTCCCCTAAAAACAGATGATATTCATCTTTTTTGCTGTCAAAATCCAGATTGTTCCGAGTCTGGTAAACGTGAGCTAGGAAATCTTATAGTAAGTGGAACGTCTGGAGGCCAAGGAAACCGGATGTTGAGATGTAGGACTTTTGGCTATCGCTTTTCTGAAACCAGAGGCACTGTTTTATTTAACCCAAAAATAGACTACGATCAAGTAGTTTCTGTCATGGAACAATTGTCCGAGGGATGCGATATACGATTACCAGACCAATATCCATCATACCCAGAAGAAGAACCCGATGAAATTCTCAGACCTTGAAGAGTTCATCAGCTGCTATCATCCGGAAAACCACCATAAACGGGCAGAGACCTGGACTGTGAAGAACCCGGAGGGACTGACAGACATTGTGCCGGGAATGTTTATCCTATAATATACCCTCGTTTCTATGATCCCTGATTCCGTACGTTCTCCTCTTTTTTCTCATGTGTTTCTCAGGTCATACCCGTTTTGACTACCGGATGACAGGCAGAAAACCTCATTTTCTGAGATATCGCTCATGCCAGTATTCCCTTACTCCATCTACCCCGCTTTCAGTCGAAAATTCACCCGCTATTCCACCAAAAGGAAACCGGGTTTCAGAGGATCAGAGGAATTATCCCTGTTCATAAGATGGTCCTGATCATGGAAAAGACCTGCCAGTGGATAAGTTATTTCATCTTGAATAGGAGAATATCAATCATGACTCATCACCTTTCACGTGGATGTACCTGCATCCTGTTGTTGCTCTTATTGATAGGGGTATGTATGGCGGAAGAAATTCCCAGTTCTCTTATATTCGTTCAGGGCGGGGAGAGTGTAATCACAGAAAAAACTGACGGATTGTATCTTATAACCGTTCAGGATATCATCCCGTATCTCCATATAAAAACCGGAGAGAGAAGTTCCCTGATGCCATTTGAAATCCTGACAACCTTAGATGAACCCCTGAATGGGGCTCTGGTCTTTTCCGGGGCTGATACGCAAAGCACATCAATGGTTGAGGTTTTAAATCTCTCGCTCTCCAATGATACTACGGGTCTGACCCTGACGGTAAAACCACTTGAGTTTTATGATGGACAGTTGCTTACATTCTTTGAGAGTGAGAAGAATGAAGGGAATACCATATTTAAGGGTCAACACGACGAAACCAGAATATATATAGAGGAAATGATAAATCCCCCAGATAATGTCCCTGATTCGTTTAGATGCGGAGAATGCTACGGGATACCGGAGCCGGGGCATGGCTGTTACAAAGCATGTTGTTGGGATTACGAAATGGGAATAAAATGTAGCAGGGATTGGTGTAATTGCGCAGATCGTAAATTTTGAGGTAGCGATGGCTCAGGGACCTAAAAAAAGGCTCAACACCCCACATTCACTTTTTTCCTCATATGTCTCTTGGATTCACTGCGGCTATCCCTGAAAAAATGGAGGATTCAGAGGTACCGGTCTCGATTCATGCAAAAGATGACTGGGTTGCTGATCTTCTGGACTTTTTCAGGACCGAGACAAACCAGGCTGTTCCAGTTCTGAAGAAATTTAAAGGGGAACTCAGGCCATATCAGGAAGAAGGATTCTCTTTCCTCTGTCAGTGTACCAGGAGGGGCTTTGGAGCCTGCCTTGCTGATGACATGGGGCTAGGAAAAACTCCCCAGACGCTTGCATGGCCCCTCTATCTCAAGTAGAAAGAAAAACCCGGAACTCCGACCCTCCTGATATGCCCAATGTCGGTTGTCGGAAACTGGGAATGAGAGATACAATGGTTTGCCCCTTCACTCCGTTCATGGGTGCATCATGGGATTGACCGGTGTAAAGGCGATGATTCATATATATAAATCTCCTTTTGCTGAATAAGACTATGTATCTGATTTTGATCATTTGAAAGAATTTCAAAAAATATGAAGGTAAGAATTGCATCTCATTCATTTATCATAAAGTATAAAATTGAGTACCATTTCCATTTACTATAAAATACAGGATTGATTTCTCTCATTACCGATGTTTCCAGATGAACGGCGGTTTATGACTGCTGAAACTGACAAAGAACCAATAAATAGATTAATTCTCCTAGAATCGTTAGCCGGTTTAAAATACACATCCCTTCTTTGAAATGGAGGAATGAATTATCCCCATTTCTGTTGATCTTGTCATTTTGTGATATTTTATAATTTTCTCCTCTTTCTCATTCAAAACCTTCAATTAATATGGTAATAATACTATGATTGTTCGTTTGGAATGAAGCGTCGGGGGATTGTATGGGACTTTTGGGAATATCAGCATTTACGGGTCGAAAACTCTACACCCTCACGCTTTATTTTTTAATTACCGGATTATTTATTGTGAGCCTTGTTTTTGCACAAACTGATGGCGGAGAAAAACAAGGCAGTATCAATACTTCGTCATTTCAGTTTGGAGATCCTGTTCAGCTTACACCAGAAGAAAAATCTTACCTCTCTAACCTTGGTAATGTTACCATGTGTGTGGATCCTGACTGGGAACCATATGAGAGTATTTCTGAAGATGGGAATCATGTAGGTATCGCAGCAGACCTGATCCGGCTTATCGCATATCGCTCAGGAATTGATGTAAAACTTGTCCCTACAAAAGACTGGGACGAGAGTTTGAATGTTTCAAAAGAAGGTAAATGCCTCATTCTGTCTTTTCTTACACAAACTCCTGCCCGGAATGAATGGTTGCTGTTTACCGAACCATATTTTTCTGATCCAAATGTCATAATTACCAGGGCAGAACATGATTTCATTCCTGATCCAGCCCTGCTCATCAATCATACCATTGCATTACCCTCAGGCACCAGTGTGGAAGAACGAGTCCGACAGGATTATCCTCATCTTACCATAATAACTACCGGGTCTTCTGAAGCTGATACATTTACCCTTGTCGAAGAGAAGAAGGCAGATATGACACTTCGCTCTCTGACGATGGCTGCATATACAATACGTAAAGAAGGTCTTTTCAATCTTAAAATCTCCGGTCAGATCCCAAATTATACTAACCATTTCCGAATTGGTGTTTCAAAAGACCAGCCAATGCTCCGGGACATAATAAACCGGGGAATCAGCACACTGACACCACAAGAAGTTCAACAGATAGTAAATCGCCATATTTCTATCGAGGCCCAGACGGGGATTGATTACAACCTTATCTTTCAAATTATTATTGTATTCTCTATTCTCACCGGAATTGGCTTTTTGTACGGATTTCAACAGAAGCGGTTTAATAAAAGTCTGGCAAAGCGGGAAGAACAACTTGTCAGGCTGAGCGAAGAACTTCATGATCAACTTGAAATAATTGCGAAAAATGATGCAGCCCTGCGGGTGAGTGAAGAAAAATTTCGTCTCCTAATAGAGAATTCAATCGAAGGAATCTGTGTCGTTCAGGATGGCCTGCTCAAATTTTTTAATCCGATTGTTCCTCAATTAATTGGTTATTCAGCTGAAGAAATTAAGACGATGCCATTTACTCTGTTTATTCACCCGGAGGATGTCAATTTTGTATCAGAGAATTATTATAATCGGATACAGGGTAAGACGGTTGAAAGCAGGTACAGATTCCGGGTTGTCTGTAAAGATGGTACTGTAAAATGGATTGAAATGAATTCAGTCCTCATTCATTGGGAAGAGAAACCTGCTATTCAAAGTTTTTTTACTGATATTACCGATAGAATCAGAGCAGAAGAAGAAGTTTTGGAAAATGAAGTGAAATTTATCTCAATATTCCAACAAACTCCTGATCCTATCCTGATTACAAGTGCAACCAGTGAGATTATTGAAGTAAACCTGGGATTTGAATCGTTATTCGGTTTTTCTAATAATGAATTATCCGGAAGGAAATTTCAGGATACCGCTCTTTCATTATCCCTTTCAGAATTGAGTAGAGAATGCAGGCTGGTTCTGGATGGGATGGTGTATCGAAAAGAGATGACATTTTTAAACAAACAGAATATGCCGTTTGTTGCAGATGTTTCAATATCGAAAATAGTTATCCGGTCTGATCCCTGTTATCTTATCCAGATCCATGATATCGATGAAATCCGTCGTGCTCATGACGCAGTTGCCCAGGTGAATCATAAACTGAATATCCTCTCAAGTATTACCAGGCATGACATTCTCAACCGCATCATGGTTACATCATTTTATAGTGGTGAAATTAAGAATGCAATATCTGATGAGAAACTCCGAAAACAACTGGATCTTATCTCAAAAGCAACAGAAGAGATACGTTCCCTTATCGAATTTACTAGAGAATATCAGGATCTCGGAGCTACTGCCCCTTTGTGGCTTGCACCGGATAATGTTCTGAAAATTCCTCCGATTCAGGGATTACTCATGAATGTGACTCTGACCTCTGAACTTGGAGGTCTTGAGATCTATACTGACCGCATGCTCGAGAAAGTCCTCTATAATCTCATCGAAAATTCTGTCAGACATGGGAAAGATATGACTAATATCTCCCTTTCCTGCCATCAAAGCAATTCTGATATGATAATTTCATATGAAGATGATGGTGGAGGAATTGCATTAGCCGAGAAAGAAAAGGTGTTTGAGAAAGGTTTTGGAAAGAACACCGGACTTGGCCTTTTCCTGATAAGAGAAATTTTATCAATAACAGGTATCGAAATTGTGGAAAATGGAGAACCCGGAAAAGGCGTCAGGTTTGAGATACGTGTTCCGGTTGGGAAATGGAGAATATCCGGGGCTTGATAATGGATATATGAGACGGCTCAAGACATGACCTTTCATTTTATGAATATGGGAAATTTGTATCTTTGGGTAATCGGCTAATACAACAATATATCTGTCAGCTAACCGGACTCATATGGTAAAATCCGCCACTTTCCTGCCGGAACTTTCATCTCAAACCGTACTCCATCTCCATAAGTTCCAGTCTCCTGAATTGATATACCGGTAATGGATAGGATCTCACGAATCAAAAATAACCCCATTCCAGTATTTTTACCAAATCCTCTCTCAAATATCTTTTCTTTTTCTTCAATTAGGACTCCTCCTCCATCATCTTCATATATGAGAATACAACCGTCTCTCTCTTTCCGGTATGAGTATCGTATCCAGGATAGGGTATGCCCATGTCTGATTGAATTGTCAGTAAGATTATAGAGGACTTTTTCGAGCATCATGTCCGCGTAGATCTCAAGTTCTCCCAATTCAGATTGTATCTGAATACCATGAGCGAGATCTTGAATTGTTGGCTCCAGAATTAGGGTTTCAACCCGTTGCCATCCAGGAGCAGATGTACCTAAATCCTCGTATTCCTTTGTAAATTTAATCAGATGCTCGATATCTCGGGATGCCTGTGAAATCGTTTCAACATATCTGGTCAAAGTGGGATCATGAACTGCTTCTTTCAATTCCTCACTATATAGTGAAGCAATCATGACCCGATTTAAAATATCATGCCTGGTAATACTTGAGAGGATATTTAATTTATTATTCGCCTTTTGAGCAGCATCATGTGATTTTCTTATCTCATTGATATCATGGATCTGAATGAGTGAGTATGGGTCATAGCGAATTCTGAAATGGGAAATGGCAACTTCGGCTATGAATGGAATTTTACTTTGATTTACAAACATCATCTCCTGACGATGGATATCATCCCAGGTATTGTTTAATAGATCATGAAATCCATTTTGGTCTTTTGATAGAATTCTCATCTCTTCGATGGTCTTACCGATGACTTCTTCATCATTGTGTCCGAATATATCATGAAAACCTTGGTTTACTTCAAGAATTTTTCCATTTTGATCAAGGATCAATATGGGATCTGGTGTTTGGTTAAATATTGTTATGAATTTTATCTCATTTTCTTTCAGTTTTTCTTCAACGATTTTTCGTTTTGTAATGTCTCTGCTTACTCCGATGAATCCGACTGTATCACCCCATTTGTCGTAAAACGGCCTGGCAACGACTTCGGTCCAGACTGAAGAGCCATCTTTACATGGCTGCTCTATCTCAATAATGACCGGGTCCGGAGTTTTTCCTTGTTTTATCAGTTTTGTCGCCCTATTGAATGCATCTAATGATTTTTGAAGAGATCCCGGGCTTATTGCCTGAGTAAGCGGGCTGTCCATTACTTCCTGGGGTGTATAACCCCGCAAATGATACACAGAAGGGCTTACATATGTGAATTGACCAGAGAAATTGAGTGTCCAGATAACATCCAAGGTATTGTCGGTAATAAATCGAAATTTTTCTTCACCTTTTTTAAGTTCCTCTTCGGCTAGTTTCCTGTCAGTGATATCATGAAGGGCAGATAATACACATTCCTGACCCTGAAACATAATTATTATTCCAAATCCTATAGCCCAGAATTTTTTACCAGATGGAGTAATTAAGTCCATTTCAAAATTTGTCACAATTCCTGATTTTTTTAGTTCAGAAACCCAGTTATTTCTGCTATGTATATCGGCCCATACGTCCGGAGCTTTTGTGTTATATAACTGTTCAATAGTATCAAACTCAAAAAGTTTGACGGCCTCTGGATTTGCATAAAGAATCTTTCCATCCAGTGTGACAATACTTATAGAAATTGGAAGATTATCGATGATTTGTCTGAATTGGGTCTCATGTTCAGCCAATGCACAACTGGTATTTTTTAACTCAGTGATATCCTGATTTACTCCAAATACCTGAACCGGTTTCCCATTCTTATCTTGCTTTATCTCTCCAAATGTTGCAAGATATCTCATCTCTCCGGTTGTAGGTAAAATAATCCGCATCTCTGTAGAGTAAGATTCACCTGTTGTAAGTGAATGAACAAACAAATCCCTGATACGAGGGCGGTCTTCTGGGTGAATTATGTTGGCAATATCTTCAAAGGTAGGGGAAATCCCCGGAGATAATCCAATTAACTGTAATGCTTCATCAGATGCCGTATATCGATTTGTTTTAAGATCTAATACCCAATTGCCTACATGAGCGACACTTTGAGTTTTCCGTAAGGTTTCTAATATTTCTCTTGCATTATTTTCAGAATTATATAGTTCTCGTTCTGTTCTTCTTCGTTTCACTGCCTGGAGCACTTTATGATTCAGCTCTGCGAACTGTGCCTTTGGATCCCCTCCTTTTTGAAGATAAAAATCAGCACCGTTGTTAATAGCCTCAATTACAACTTCTTCCCGTCCACGGCCGGTGAAAAGAATAAAAGGTAAATCCGGGTATCGTTTTCTGATCTCTTTGAGAAACTCAATACCGTTCATGTCCGGCATCTGGTAGTCAGAAATAATCGCCTCATAGGACGAAATCCGGGATGAATCCGCTAGACCTACAGCTGTTGTTGATATATCTACAGAAAATTCGCCACTTTTTTCCAGGAAAATTTTGGCGAGATCAAGAAGTAGATCTTCATCGTCAACGTAGAGGATCCGGATCATAGTATGATTTCCATATTTATCCTCCTCATACTTGGTTCTGTCTACCGTGTACTCACATATCAGATAGGAAAATGTCGCCTATATGGAATGGGAAAAAATTGAAGGATTTGGTACTAATCTGGTCTAGTATCCAGAGAAAGTATATGATAATCGAATAGAGTTTACCAGAACAATGATCGTTGCAAACTGGTGGCCTATTGCCCCGATAACTGGTGTAATTAAGCCTCCTGCAGCTAATCCGATGAGCATACAATTTAGCAGTAAAGCAAGCGAAATATTCTCTTTTATTGTCTGGGATGTCTTCTTGCCCAGTTTCATAAATGTCGGAAGTGATGAAAGCCCTTGTTCCATGAGAATTACTCCCGAACTCTCCAATGCCAGAGTGTTTGCACGACTTCCCATTCCTACTCCGATATCCGCCCGAATAAGAGCTGGACCGTCATTTGTTCCATCACCTACAAAACATACTCGTTCTCCTTTTTCCTGGAGATCTGCTACGAATTTTTCTTTATCTGATGGTAACAATCCGGAATAGGTCATAGATTCTGGGATTTCCAATTCATCTGCAATTGCCTGTGCAGCTTTTTTATTGTCTCCAGTGATTATTGCATATTGTGAATATCCTAAATGCCTGAGTGAAGCCAGGGCTTTTTTTGTATCGGTATGGAGCGTATCTGATATGAGGATTTTTCCGATATATTCACCGTTTTTAGCCACCAACACCTCGGTCTCAAACATATTCTTCTGGATATTATCTTGTTTTGCCGATTCTAATACCGGGATTGAGTTTTCTTTAAAAAAATCTCTATTACCAACCAGAACAGGTGTACCATTCCATGTATCTGCAGCTCCTTTGCCAGGGATATGTCGGCCAGTTCCAACTCCTGAAAACACAATTCCTGTTCTTTTTGCTTCTTTTAGGATTGCCCGTGCAATCGGATGAGGAGATGATCGTTCCGCGGAACCGGCAATTTTTAAGACTTCTTCTTGTGTTGATCCATTTTCGGGTATTATGGTTGTTACGTTCATCTCACCAGAGGTTAGTGTCCCGGTTTTATCAAAAACTATTGTTGTGATTTTTTTACACATTTCCAAAAATAAGCCACTCTTAATGAGGATACCTTGTTTCGCTGCCGGCCCGATAGCTGCTAGCACTGCTGACGGAGTTGCAAGAAGAAGTGCACACGGACAGGCAACGATAAGAACTGTGATTCCCCGGACAATATCGTTCGTGACGAACGCAGTTCCAAAAGCAATGACAAGAATTAGGGGGGTGTAATAGTGTGCAAATGTATCTATCATCGGGTGTGATGGTGGTCGTCGCATTCCTGCTTTTTGTACAAGTTCTACCACTTTCGCATAAGATGACTGATTTGCAAGTTTAATGGCAGTAATGACCAGTATGCCATCCAGGTTAATGCTTCCCGAGTAGACAGTATCTCCTGGATTTTTCTGAATCGGAAGACTTTCTCCGGTTCGGAACGATTCATCAACATCTGAATGGCCTTTCTGGATCTCTCCATCTACCGGAATTCTTTCACCAGGCCTAATTAAAATTATGTCTCCGATCTTGATATCATCAACCGCGATCTCAATTATCTCTTCATTTCTAATTATATTCGCAGTGGTGGGGACATGAAGCATGAGTGAATGAATATCTTTTTGAGTCCTGGCATAAAGATAGTCTTCAACCATTTCACCAATGGTGAGAATAAATGCTATTTCGGCTGCAGCGGTAAACTCACCAATGAGAACTGCTGCAACAAGGGCCAGGGCTGCCAATTCGCATACATTCCATACACCCTTGATAAGTCCCAAAGCCGCTTCTTTCAGGATAGGATATGCAGTCAGAGCTAGAGCAATAAAAGCTGCAGGGATTTCTAGTTCCGTGAGAGGTATAAATCTATATTCTGTGAGGACTGCCAGTGTAACAAAAAATCCTGCTGTTACAAGTCTGATGAGGTTTATTTTCAGTTCTCTCTCTGTATGCTCATGCGAACATCCATATCCATGACAATTACAGGCTTCTGATTCACAGGATATCTGGCTTTTTGACATGGTCTTTCTGCCACCGTTTATTAGATATGCTCGTTGATTTTTTTCAGCAGATCAATAAAGATCCTCGTCTCATCATCACCTAGAACGGATGCGATTTCACTTGCCAGATTCAGGTGATGACGGTGATGTTCTTCATATGCCAACGCCCCGTCTTCTGTTAATTCAATTATGTACGATCGCCTGTCATGTTCAGCTCTGACCCGTTGTGCATAGCCTTCCCGTTCCAGTCTATCTACCGTAATTGTCGTTGTTCCTGTCGTAATACCTAGTTTTCCTGCCAGTTCTTTCATATTCATCCGACCATAATGGCCGAGAATCTCGATGGCATGAGCATCAGATATTTTCAGATTACTTGATTCAATAACTGATGATTCCCAGGAGGTAAATCTGTCAAAAAATTCAACAAGGCTTTCATTTAATTCTTCTTTTAAAGGATCTTTCTTATCCATATCGAGATCTCCGATTGTTTCAATATAGTTTGATCATCAAACTATTTGAATGATAGATATTTTGATCGCCAGAATTTAAGAAAAATAGAGATTTCCATATTTGTTCTATTCAGCAAAAAAATTTAGGATATGTCTCATATCAGCCAAAATAGAAATATTGGTATGCGGGAGTTCAAACCCGCGAAACGGAGAACAAATGAGTGAAAAATCAGAATTAATTACACATTTAAAAGAAGAACTTGATCATGTTCATGGGGATATAGAACATGTACAACGTGATTTGGAGGCTCTCATAAGCCACATAAAAAACCTGGATGAGCATCTGCATCACCTGGTAGATGAAACGACACAATCTTCCATAAATCCAGAACCGTTCTAGACGTGGATTTAGCTCACCTGGAAAAACACAGAATAATAATAAATTCCCTTCTGTGTAGCCAGGTGATCAGTTACTATTTCGGAGGTCACATGGGTTGTCATGCATCAATCAGAGGGGTATTAACAATGGATTTAATTCCAGAATTCCTATGGAAACATATGGATCTGCCACTCGATGATAAAACCCCGTTGATTGATACTAATCAAAAAAGAAAGATAGAATAAATAGTCAATCATAATCGGTTATACAGGTTGTCATTATTGTCTGTCTTTCCTGGTACCATTCGTTATCACATGCAGTCATTGGAACAGGACAATTAGGATCGTATAATCACCACACCTGAAAAAACCAAAACTAAAATCCTTCCATAGCAGCTCCATTATGTATGTTTTGGTGTGATTCAGAGATTATTCGATCTCTCCCGAGTTTATTCTTATTTTATCATGAACAATTATGGATGGTTCAAAATCGCTCAGAAGGTTCTAAAATGAATAAAAAAAGATTCACCAGTTTATTGACCATGAGAAATTATGGCCGTGTTTTTAGGACATTCAAAATCCTGACCAAAAACGGATATGGATTTGGATTTCTGAACTTCAACGAAACGATACAACCCATCAGGAATGGTGATCTCAAACCGTGCTCCCGTTCCATATTGGGCCCCACATTCAGATATCTGCATTCCGCAAGCATTGAGAATCTGATATGCTAGATATAATCCTTTTCCTTTATCTGTCTGTGATGAAGCTCGGAATATATGTTCTCTTTCCGCCTCAGGCATTCCTTTTCCATTATCCTGTACATACCAGAGAATTGAGTCAGCTTTTTGCACATATCCGCTATTTATTCGGGATACACCATCTCCATGTCGGATAGCATTGTCAAATAGATTATATACTACTTTTTCGAGAAGTGAATCCCCAAATACTTCAACAGCCCATACATCATGTTCTATAACAACTGATTCTGTTTGAATCATGGATTGAGCATGGGATATTAACTTGCCCAGGTTCATCCACATGTGTCCTGCATGGCCTGGTATGAGATGATCTGAACTGGTTGAAATCTGTCTGTTGATGGCTTGAATTGTGGCCTCAATTCTAGATATTACCAGATTCATCTCCTCACCGGAGCTCATTGTTTTTAAGAGATCAAGATACCGGTGAAGAGACGTTGTCGTATTAAGGAGATCATGGCGGGTGATCACCGAGAGGATATCATGATTTGCCTGATTTTTTAGAACCGAATGAATAACAGTCTCTTTGAGGGCTGATTCCTGGATTTTTTCAGGACTATCCCACACTATTCCAACGCCCTGCATCTTGAGAAAGAGTTCAAGAGCAGATATCGTTTGTGAACCTGCCTGAGTGTTTAAAAAACTAACCAGGTTTCCAATTGCTGAGGTTGTAATGGGAGATAATTCATGTTCGATAATACATGCTTCTTTATTAGCAATATCCGGGGCAACCCCGATAAACTCAAAAAATTGACGCAGAGTTTCATGACGGATATGAATTACTTCTCCTCGTAATCTGCCTTCCGGAGAGAGAAAAACACCCTCATACCGCCTCCATTCAACAAAACCAAGCTTTGATATCTTTCCGACCATCTCAACCACTGACGAAGGTGAGACACTTAAAGATCGGGCTATTTCGCCTGTTCGTGCATATCCTTTGTCTTTACTGAGTACATATATTGTTTCGAGATAATCTTCCATTGCTTGAGATAATTTCTGATCCGGTTTTTTCATCCCATTTCCTCCTGATGAGAGAACGCCCACGTTCGGTAAGTTCAATTCTGTTTTCACTGGATACCGTCTTTTCTTCACAGGAACAATGACAACAGACACATTTCATGCTACTTTTCCTGCAGGAACATTCCGATAATTCCTCTCCGTCACGTTTCAGGTATCCGGTGCTACACAGCATAGATACCCAGGATTGTACCGAGTTTTTCGGAATCCCAAGTTCGGTGGCAAGTTCGGAGAGGAGGCATCCCCCCCTCTGGCTGATAAGATGAAGGATTTCAAGACCTTCACTCACAGTATTCACCACCACATGAACATCCGTATAAGAGTTTTGATACTCCGGCCAGAAGTGGCAACACAAGAATTGCTGCCCAAATGAAAGATGAACTGATGATTGTCAGGAGATTTGCTTCTTCACCTTCCATGATGAGGGTGAGCACATTTCCACCTTCAACAAGTATGGCACATCCCGCGAACACTACAAGGAGGAGAGCTCCGATATATGAGAAACTTATCCAGCCTGGGCGATCTGTTTTGCCTTTTAAGAAGGCAGATCCAAACAATGCTGATATCATGATCAGGATGCATCCTCCCGGAATATCCGGTAAGATAAATAATCCGGTTACGATCCCGGCCCCTTCAAGGATTGAGAGGAGTCCTGCGACAAAGGTGGTCAGTGCTACAAGTCCTGTCCATCCATAAAGATATTGGTGAGGGTATGTTGTATTTTCCATGATTTATGCTCCGATTACGAGTGAACCTACGTGTAATATGATGAACGCGAAGACATATGCGACGAGTATTCCCCATCCGATTGCAATTCCCGTCCATTTCCAGTTCCCCATCTCCTGCCTGATTACTCCCAGTGCAGCCACACAGGGAAGGTAGAGGAGGACAAAGACCATGTATGCAAGGGCAATTACCGGACTTAAAGTCGGGTCTGCAGCAAGGGATGATTCAAGCATCTCTTCTCCTCCATAGAGGGTTCCAAGAGATCCTACAACCACTTCTTTCGCGATGAATCCGAAGATGAGTCCTACAACCAATTGCCAGTTAAACCCAAGCGGAGCAAATATTGGTTGAAATGCTTGCCCGATGATTCCTGCAAGGCTTTCTGCAGATCCATATTCCACTCCTACCGGAAGGGTTGCTAATGCCCAGACGACGATAACTCCTCCAAATATGACAAGACCTGCACGTTTCAGATATTCCCTGCCTTTAAACCACATATGGACCGCTGCAGCAAATCCGCTTGGTCTCCGGTATGGTGGCAGTTCCATGATGAAGGGAGATGGCTCATCTTTGAACACCAGACGCCGGAATATCAGAGCTGACAGGATTGCAACCGCGATTCCAAGGACATACAGGAAGAATATAACATTTCCTGCTGCTGCTCCGAAGAATACACCCGCGAAGAGAACATATACCGGAAGCCGTGCTGCACAGGACATGAACGGGATAGTGATAATGGTAATTATCCGGTCTGCTTTGCTTTGGAGTGTTCTGGTTGCCATGATGGCCGGCACATTACATCCAAAACCTATGAGGAACGGAATGAATGAACGCCCATGAAGCCCGACTGAATGCATGAGCCTATCCATTACAAAAGCGGCCCTCGCTAGGTATCCGGTATCTTCAAGGATAGAGAGTAGCAAAAACATGACAAATATGCTTGGAACAAAGACAAGCACTGAACCAACACCACCAATTACTCCATCAGACAGGAAGGACCGGATAAATGGATCCATGTCGACGTTATTCATCAATTCAGTGAAATACCCGAAAACGTACTCTATTCCTACAAGGAATGGATTGGATGCACTAAAGGTGAGCTGGAATGCAAACCACATACATGAAAGGAAGATTGGGATTCCAAAGATTCGGTGTGTCAATACCTGATCAATAAGATCTGCAGGCATAACACGCCCCATGGTGCATGTAACCGAACAAGTAGTGATTTCTTCTGCTGTCCGGTATCGTGCCAGTAGAATATCTTCTGCAATTCCATCCCGCTCTGCCGGATCCGCCTTGTCAATAAATGGAATCGCAAGTCCCTTATCATGGAGCATTTTTTCAAGGTGTTCATCCCCTTCCATAAGCCGGATTGCTGCATACTGTGGTGATAAACTTCCTAGGGATGATGAGTGAGAGGTGAGAAATGATCCAATTTCGTTGATATGAGATGTGACAGAATGTGGATATTCGATCTCTTTTGATTGGACGGAAGATTTCTCTTTTGTGACTCTGATGATTGTATCGATTAATGTGTCTATTCCCTCTCCTTTTCGTGCTACAATCCGAACGACTGGAATTTTTAGATTCTTTTCAAGACACTCTGCATCAATGGAAATTCCCTGTTCATCTGCCAGATCGCACATATTCAGAGCTATTACCATTGGAATGCCAATTTCCATCAGTTGAGTCGTTAAAAACAGGTTTCTCTCAACATTTGTGGCATCAATAATCTGAACAACAGCATCAGGATGTGAGGTCAGAAGTGCATCACGAGCAACCTGTTCGTCCGGAGTAAAGGCAGAAAGACTGTACGTTCCGGGGAGATCGGAGACAATCAATGAATATTCATTTATTTGTCGTTTTCCTTCTTTTATCTCAACAGTCACTCCTGGATAATTCCCAGTGTGTTGATGAACTCCACATATGCTGTTAAACAGGGTGGTTTTTCCCACATTGGGGTTTCCTGTAAGTAATATACGAATATCTTTCATAAATTCCTCATTTGAGTGGTTCGACGAGAACCATACTGGCTGCTCCGGCTCCAAGAGCATATCTACTCTCTCCAATCCGGACAATCACAGATTCTTTTGCTTTTTGAATAATGGTAAGTTCAATTCCGATTATGATCCCAAGTTGACCAAGTGTTTTTGCCAGGTGACCAGTTCCACATATAGACCGGACTACAACCTGGTCTCCGGCTTTTGAAAGGCTTAAGGGAACCATAATACATCACTTCCTCAGTTTTGGTTCAACAGTGATCAAAGCTGCTTCTGCTCTCCGAAGAGACAATTTGTACCCACGGATACTGCATTCAGCAGGATCTCCAAGAGGGGCCCACTTAATGAGGGTTAACTCTGAACCGGGAAGTACTCCCATTTCCATTAATCTACGGCGAATAACTGAATCACCAAGAATTGACGTAATCGTTCCCGATGATCCGGGTGGTAATTTCTCGAGTGTAATGGTGGCCATGATTCACCTAATAATTTTAGACTCATCTAAATTATTATGTTTAAATATATTAAATTAGTGGATCCTAAATAGAATTTCTACATCTCAAAATAATTACATTAAACAAGAATATAATGAAACGAACAATTAATTTTGCTCATTTGCAAATTACTACAGAAAAAATTAATATCTTACATTGGTTTGTTAGATCTACCATTAATTTCCTTAAATTTTGTTTAAACTTTCAATTTTCAATCTTTTGTCCTTTGGTTTATTTTCTCTGGGGAAAAACGCGGGAAGAAATCCTGGAACTTACCAGATATTGTGTTTACATCTACAGCCTCTCTGGTTAACACCAGAAACCTCATAGTCTTCCCAATCGAACGTGATAGTATGGATCTATTTCGAATATGCAGTTGTTTTTGTATTTTGATTGCTGCCATTCTTCTTCCTGTCTCTGCAGCTGAGTCAGGAACTTCTGCCAACCAGACGATTAATGATCAATTTGTAGTGAAATTGCCTGCAGATTGGTCTCATTTTGCTGTCAACTCCTATGCAGGAATGGCAACCGGTGTTATGGATAACAATGATATTACCAATGTGATTTCAATTCAGGTATATCAGAATATGAATTGTTCGCAGGTAATTGAGGAGAACCTGAAAGTCAACCTTGATATATTTAATGCAAAAGCGGGTATTGCAAGCCTTTCAGAACCGGAATATGGCACTGACAATGTAACCCAGTATGGAAAATATTCTGATGGAAAGACTTCAAATCTCTTCTTAAGACTGATTCATGGCAATGTTGTTGCAGTCTTTGGTTCATACGAGACCATGGATGATGCAAAGGAAAAGTCAGAAGAGTTTTCTGTGATAGCAGCATCGGTTATTCCACTTCATCCTTCGGTGAATGAACTCTGTGTGGTTGAAAATCAAAAACCGACACCGGTCCCGACTACAACCTATAAACCCCGGCCGGTTCCGACAGTGAGTAATACAATAGCCCCGACTGAGGCTCCGGTATCCTGAAGAGATACTCAATCTATTTTTTTTCTCCCAGTATGGTATACCAGGTTTTGACTTTACTGGAAAAATGATCTTAAAAAAAAGAGATATTCAAGATTGCTATGCTTTTGTCAGGTTGAAACAAAGTTCTCCATTTGCGATTTCTTTTTCTCCACATTCTGTCTCAATAAGGTTCATACCATCATCAGATAGAATGAAGTTTACATCCTCTTCATATGACCAGGTCATAAACACGGATTTTCCATCATCTATGACAGTTCCTTCAAACTCTTCAGTATATGTAGGATCTGGAATAAAATAGGCTTTCCCGGTGACAATAGTACCATTCTGATCGAAGATGATAGAGTTATTTCTAGACAGCCATTCTCCTGTCCAGAGATTATCCGGATCAGTCGTGGTTCCATTCCTGGTTGCATTTATCACATAGGTATATGGATCACTGGAATTATCGACTGAATCAACTGTTCCAGTTCCTGAAAATGACATTAAATCATCTGAAATTTGAAGATTTCTGGTTCCAGATGATTTCATTACTGTTTGATATACTGTACCATCTTCAGATATAGTTCCCGTGAGTAAAAAGGAATAATCTTCATCTGGTTTAAATGGAGTTCCGATTCCAATCAATTCAGTTCCATTCTGTTCAATTGAAATCGTATGATTAACATCTGTCCAGGTTCCAATCCAATTTTCTACGTCAGAACCATTTATTTCTGTTTTTTCATCCGCCCACCCTGGGACAATGAGAAGCAGAGTAATTGTCATTACCAAACCAATTAAGAGAATATGTTTCATCTACACACCTCACTCGAGATTGATAGATATGGAGTATTTGTTTTTTAATTTGCCGATGTTAATTTTCAGAAAATGGTGATAAAAATTTTTAAATCCAACACACCTCAATGAAAAGTTTAATGGTAGTTTACGTGGAGTATTTGTCTGTTGATGTCTCATGTCAACTCATGCATATATCGCAGAAATTGAGATCGTCCAGAGACTACATCCTGAAAACCTGGTTGGAGATACTCTGCTATTTTTCCTGATTATATTCATCCTTATGATGTTCATATATCTGTATAATACGCGGTTTTTCTCTTTTCATCATCAATAATCAATTTTGGATGTTTTCCATGGTTTTTTTACATCTTGATCATGTGTGGTTTTTAGACATGAGAAACTATTTACTCTAAAAGAGTAACATGTGTTACATATGACTGGTATAAGCAAAATGACATATTACCTGTGTCTGGCCGGAATCTGTTTGGGTATCATTCTGGGCTTAGGGCTTGGGATTGCAGTGGGAAGTCTGCTTATTATCGCTCTTGTGGTGATTATTGCGATAATCGTGGCATTTGTGTTTCACCGGCGGATTAATGAAGTCATGACCGATGATTTATCTAAAGCAATCAGCGGGAAAGCAGCAATACGGACTCTTGAAATTCTTACGGTGCTTGGTGCGATATTGTTTGCCTGCACGATGATGCTCTATTGGGGCAACGGAGGAGGTCTTGGTTCCGGGATTCATACTTTTGATAATGGGTCGGCCACAGTTCATTTCACAGTCTGGTACCCGGGTTTTCATCCGATGTATGATGAACGTTTGTTTATTCAGGATATGGACAATATTTCCGGAGATGAACTGTTCTCTCTTGAACGGTTATTCGGCCTAGGATACCGGGTGAGAGATGGACCGATGTTCATGGGTCTTGCATTTGGAATCATGACAATTCTCATTGCAGGTCTTTTTACAGCATTTTCATACTATTATAATAAAAAAATGGATCCTGAAACCTGATGAAGAATAATATTCGAATTTACCGGGCAATCCATAACCTTACACAGGAAGAGCTGGCCCGGAAGATATCGGTCACCAGGAAAACGGTAAATTCAATTGAAGGAGGAAAATATAATCCTTCAATTGATGTAGCATATAAAATGGCAAAACTGTTTCACGTGACCATTGAGGAACTCTTCTGTTTTGAAGATGAAGAAAATAACAATGAAGAAGAAGATGTTTATCTGTCATAAATCCTCATTTGAATGATAGAGCGTGAATCATACTGGCTGCTCCGGCTCCGGGAATTGTGTCTCCTGTCTCTGGTTTACCACTTTAACTTTTGGATTAATGGGCAGTCAGCAAGTATTGCATTCCAAAACGGGCGTATCTTTATCCTTATTCCCTCAATAACCATGTCCTGATATTGCCGAAGTGTAAGTATTACTCCATCATTGCACTGCGTTTCTTTCATGGCCTCCAGTAATCCTGATATCTCCCGTTCCTGGTTTTCCATAGTCAACTCAGTACATGCCTGAATACATGTGGTGATCTTCCCCTGTTCAAAAATGAGGAAATCGCATTCGCCATCTGCTTTAAACCAGAACAATTCATGTCCGCGACTTTTATATTCCATCCAGACTGCCTGTTCAAACAACAGTCTGGTATCTCCTGAGAATCTGAATGATACGGTATTCCGAAAACCAGTACCAATTACATAGATCTTTTTCTGATGAGCATGCTGACGACGGAGTGAATAATCAAACTTAAAGCATTCAGATATAAGAAAGGAATCCTGAAGATATCCAATCCATGATCGGATAGTCAGTCGAATATTCGGACATGTATTCGACCAGAGATAATTATTATGGATTGGGCATTTAGATAAATTAGGCTGAAAAGAGCTTATCCGATCGCAGATGCAAAAATGATCATGCAACCCAGCAACCGGGACGCGATCCTGATGGCACTCCTTGCCGCTGCCCTTTTTGGTGCAGTTATTCCTGCTTCCCGTATTCTCCTTTTCGATATCGGTCCAGTCACTCTTGTCGGGTTACTCTATCTGGGAGCAGGTGCCGGAGGGCTTTTGATCCGAAGATTCACAAATCCGGAAGGGACGACCGAGTCTCCAATACGGAGAATTGATCTTCCCTGGCTTGTTGGGATCATTGCCTTTGGCAGCATCATCGGTCCAATCCTCTGTATGATCGGCCTTACTACTACTCCGGCATCGACTGCTTCTCTGCTCATCAATGCTGAGCTGGCTTTTACAACCCTGATTGCCGTGATTGGATTTCGTGAACCGCTTGGAAGACGGGGGCTGTATGCCATCACTGCAGTCGCCCTTGGTGGCCTTATTTTATCATATGATCCTGCAGGAACTTTTGGGCTGTCAGCGGGTTCACTCCTTATCATTCTGGCATGTTTCTGCTGGGGTCTGGATAATAATTTTACCCGTGTAATATCAGGAAAAGAACCCGCCCAGATTGTTATGGTCAAGGGATTTGTTGCTGGAATATTCAGTGTCGGCCTGGGGTATGCAATCGGAGAAACGGCTCCGTCCCTGACAATTATCCCGGCAGTCCTTCTCATTGGGTGCCTCGGGTATGGAGTTTCGATATTCTTTGTCATTCGAGCGATGAGAGTTCTGGGATCAGCCCGGACCGGTGCATTATTTGCAACTGCTCCATTTATCGGTCTGGTCCTCTCTCTTCCACTCCCTGGTGAGAACCCCGGATTACAGATACTGCTGAGTCTTCCCCTGATGGCAGCCGGAGCATGGCTGATTGCCACCGAAGAGCATGGTCATCGTCATATTCATGATTCGTCCAGTCATGAGCACCGGCATAGTCATGAAGATGGGCATCATAGTCATCACCAAGATCCGGCTATGAAAGGAGTTGTCCATGCCCATACCCATGAACATGAACAGGTTGAGCATATCCACCCTCACACCCCGGACCTGCACCATTTTCATGACCATGAAGAGGGTGAGTAATCCATGGATATGCCAGATATTCAAATTGGTTTCAAACCACTTCAGGATCTCCTGCTGAAGAAATCAGAGGCAAATATACTCCTTGCTGCAATTGAACTTGATCTCTTTTCTGTGCTGGAAAAGAATCACTCTGCAGAAGGTATCGCACAAATCCTTCATCTTCACCCACAAAATACTGCTCATATTCTGAATGCTCTTGTTGCGTTTAATTTGATTTGGAAAGACGGAGATATATATAATAACTCTCCTATTGCGAACGATTTTCTTGTTTCTGGGAAACCTACCTACCTTGGCGATTATCTTCGTACGTGCGATCCTTGGTATGCAATCTCCCCTGAAATGATATGCAAACTTGTTCGAGAAGGACCAAAACAAGCTGAACGAGATGTAAATCCTCATTCTGAAAATTTTTTGGAGATGCAAACACGAAGATCAATCAACTATCAACGTTCAGGGATGGCTCATATGGTTGTCCGGCTCGTTTCATCACTTCCAGAATATAGCGACTTTAACCGAATGCTTGATCTGGGGTGTGGTCCAGGTCTTCTTGGTATTGCTCTGGCACTGGATCATCCTACATTGAATGTAATTCTTTTTGATAAACCTGATATTATTAGTGTGGCAGAGCGTTGTGTATTGGAATATGGTGTATCTGACAGAGTAACTACCATGGCCGGGAATTACCTAAATGATTCATTTGGAGATGGATATGATCTTATCCTGGCTTCAATGACCTTGAATTATGCCCTTGGTTCGTTTGATCGCCTAATGAAAAAGATCTATGAGGGATTAAACCACGGAGGTGTATGTGCAACACTTTCTGATGGTAGAACACAGAACGGATCCAAACCAGAGGAGATAGTGATATCGATGTTACTTCCTGATCTGTTGGGACAGAATATGGCCATTCGTGAAGATTTCATCGCGAATGCCATGTTTCATACAGGATTTCACCGAGTGAGAACGAAAATGGTCCAGTCACCAATAGGCGAACTTGAGTGGACGATTGGGAAAAAATAGTAACTTCTTGATAATCGATACAATTGCTCATTTCTTTCATAATTGAATGCTCACAGTTTTTTTCTGTTTCAAAAAGGGTTAGGGAACCTCTCATATGAACCAAAAAATGAAGTATTGATTAGACACCCTGGAGAACCGGTATTGTCTGGAGGTTTGTAAAAAAGAATAACAAAAAAGATTCCTCGAAATCGCCTTTGTAGGAAGATACCAGCCTGACCGGTTATTCAATATCTTTTCAATGACCAAACCATTGTTACCGGTCTTCTTCCTTCTGATACAACTCTTCTCTTGGTCGTGAAAATTTTATGTGTAATTTATCGCTATATTCATCTAAAAAGGATCATTTCACCAGAATGTGTTTTTTTCTCATTCAAATATGAAAACCAACATGAATTTAATCATTTTAATACGAATGTATATCATATCTCATGAACTATTTAAACATGATAATGGGAGAAGAATATGAGAATTTTCATTGTTTATTACTCGCTCTATGGCCATATCCATAAAATGGCTCAGGCTGTTTCAGAAGGTGTCAGTGATGCAGGATTTAAAGCTGAGTTTTTCCGTGTTCCGGAAACCTTGCCGGATGTAGTGATTGAGAAGATGGGAGCTACTTCTTTTCAGACAGAGTTTCGAAAGCTCCCGGTTATTACTCCAGATGAACTTTCAAAAGCTGATGCAGTAATTTTTGGGACTCCAACCAGGTTTGGAAACATGGTCGGACAGATGCGTCAGTTTTTAGATTCGACCGGAGGGATTTGGAGCAAAGGAGCTCTGGCCGGTAAAGTAGGAAGTGTCTTTACCAGCAGTGGTACCCAGCATGGTGGTCAGGAATCAACAATTCTTTCAATGCATATTACACTTCTTCATCATGGTATGATCATTGCAGGACTACCATACACATTTGCAGGGCAGACTATCATGACCGAAATCACCGGATGTTCTCCGTATGGGGCATCAACAATCGCAGGAGGATCGGGTGAGCGATTCCCATCAGACAATGAATTAAGTGGAGCACGATACCAGGGGAAGTATGTCGCAAGAGTTGCAGAACAATTAGCCGGAAAACAAAATTATCTCCTTTCCCTTTCCTGATTTTTTTAAGGACCTTTTAAATTCTGTACAATACGATCTGATCGATTGAAGTCTGAAATAAGAACTGTAGGAACAGATATACACAATTGCGATATATTACCAGTCTTCTGATGAATTTAAGGCATATGAGATCTAACAGGTAACTATCTACCGAATAACGAATATCCACTCACACTATTATTTTCATGGCCGAAGAAAAAGTAACCCGGAGAAATGAAGATCTTTTAGAAGTAATCTATGAGATCTCAATGGAAAAGGGATATGCAAAATCACGGGATATCGCTGCAGCATTAAGCATTACCCCGGCAACAGTAACTGACGGATTCAAACGGCTCCAGGATGCAGGTCTAGTAAATTACGAACCATACGGAGGAGTTACTTTGACTGTTGAAGGGAGGGATATTGCTGAGAGAACAAAGCAATCTCACACCATACTCCGTAATCTGCTGGAACTTGCCGGAGTCGATACAGATGTTGCAGATCATGATGCATGTATCATGGAACATGGATTGTCCCCTGAATCATATGACAAACTCATGAAAGTCGTTGCTTTTATTGAAGAGTGTTGTAAAAAACCTGCTCAGAAAAAGTTGTTCGATACCATGGTCCGGGAAGAGTCAGGTTGATTTAATCCATCTTTCCATAACTTCCTTTCGAAGAACCTTTTTTTTATTGAGAGTTCTGCCAATACATTACATATGTATTCAGAAGAAAATTGGATGAAATAGTTATTTTATATATTTTCCACTATTTTTTCAAGTATCGTGTTTGTACTAAGGAAAGATCATATCTGACACATATTTATAAACCACAAACAGATTATTATCTGTACAATCTATTCTCATCATGCATATGCATGAGGGTGATCAATATGGATTTAAAAGGAAGTAAAACTGAAAAGAACCTGCTCGCCGCATTCGCTGGCGAATCTCAAGCAAGAATGAGATATAACTATTTTGCAAGTGTAGCAAAAAAAGAAGGGTACGAACAAATTTCAGCTATTTTTACTGAAACTGCTGATAATGAAAAAGAACATGCAAAATTATTCTTTAAACAGTTGCCAGGGGGAGAAGCTGAAATAACCACATCATATCCATCCGGTATGATTAAATCCACCCTTGAAAATTTGAAAGCAGCAGCCGATGGTGAAAACCATGAGTGGGGGATTTTATATCCTGAAGCTGCTGATGTAGCAGATAAGGAAGGGTTTTCTGAAATCGCTCATATTTTCCGTCAGGTTGCAAAAGCAGAAGTTGCCCATGAGACGAGGTTTAGAAAACTTATATCCAATATAGAAAAGGACGTTGTTTTCAAACGTGATACTCAATTAAAATGGAAATGCAGAAACTGTGGATATGTCCATGAAGGAGCTAGTGCTCCAGATCCTTGTCCCGTATGTTCACATGCAATTGCATATTTTGAGCTCTTTTGTGAGAGCTATTAATCTTCTTTTTTAACTCTCTCATTTCATTTTCGAATATCTTTGTCAGAGATGTTTGGTATATTCAAAAAAAGTGTTGTTTTTCTAAAGTACACGACATTAGTGTTCTTTTGTCAGGAAATATGATCCAATACAAAGTGCAAGGATGGCAATTGCAAGCATAAGAGCATCACTGACTTCTATCATCTTCATTGAGATTACATTTTTAAAGAATGCTACAATCAGGATGATGATGATAACTTTTATTATCTTACTTTTAAGTTCATCAAGAGAGGTTATCTGAAGAAGTGGATGCTCAACATCATCACAGGAATTTCTTGCCACATCAATTTTTGAGATGATAAGCTCATACAGACCAAAACTAAAGATCAGGAAGAATACAGCTATCAGATAAAGATCTAATGCTCCAATAAATCCTTTTAATATCTCTTCATTTTTCAATGTTGGATGGTCTGAGGCAGAACTAATGGTTGCTATGAGTATCTCTTTAATCGGATGAATAATCTCAAGTGTACCCATAATAAAGAGCGCAACAGAGGCAATAGCACAAAAAACCACTGCCAGAAAAGATACATACCGGAACTTCCACAGCCAGTACTCTATTGGATTTAGTATTTTACACTCAAGTGCTTCATTACTATCAGGAATAATTTTTTTTAGCATACTTTTACTCCAAATACATGGGGAATAATAAAGCAATAAGCATTTGCCCTGAAATTGGATACAGCATATATATTCGAGTACTAATCGAAGGACATGATTTTCCTACACAAGAATTTTTTAGAAAAAGAAGTTTAGTAAACAGTCACTTGCATGGCAAAATAATATATATAGATACATAAAATAGGATACTATTTCTGAGTTTTGTTTTATTTGATTTTGCCAGAATAATCGGATAAAAGGGAAAAAACAACATATTGAAGAAAGATTCAGATGATGAGAGGCCGGAATGATATCTGTTCTGTATGTAGATGATGAACCAGACCTCTGTGCTGCATCTTCCCGGTTATTTTCACAAAAGGGATTTGTTGTGGACACCTGCACTTCAGTTGAAGATGCATTTCTGGTTTTACATAAAAAAACCTATGACGTAATTGTCTCCGATTATCTCATGCCACGCATGAATGGTATTGATTTCCTGGTTGAGGTTCGAAAAAACTATGGAGATCTCCCTTTTATAATTTTTACCGGAAAAGGGGATGAAGACGTTGTTCTTCGAGCCATTGAATATAAAGCAGATTCCTATGTTCGAAAAAATTGTGATTTAAAAACTTTATTGACTGATCTTGCATTTACGATTGAAAATGTTGTAGAAAAATATCAGGCGAAAAAAAACCTTGAACACAGTCTTAAAAAGCTTCGTCATGCTGAAGAAATTGCAGGATTTGGACACTGGGAGTACCACCCGGATACCGGTATGGTGTTATTGTCACATGGCACACAAAACATCTGTGGTCTTTCCGGAGATGAATGGCCATATACGGAGTTTCTTTCCTTTGCTCCTCCCGAATTGGAACAAAAATTATCATACCTCTTTCATACCCTCATAACAAAAGGCGAACCATTTAATGTTTCATATCAGATTCACCGTAAAACTGACGGGAAAATCATATATGTTCAATCATTAGCCGAATATGATATTGATGCAAATGTTGTGTTTGGTGTTATGCATGATGTAACAGAACAATATATTGCACAACAGGCATTACTTGAAAGTGAGGAGAAATATCGTTTTCTCGTAACAAATGCTCTAGAACCCATCCTGATCGTTGATATGCAGGGGAGCATTTTGTTTGCGAATAGTGCTGCATTAAAACTGATTGAAGGGGATGAAATCTTTTCGTTCATTGGTCGGAATGTTATTGAGTTTATCGCCCCCGTTTCTCAAAAGGATGTTATTCGTGATTTTGTAGAAGTATCTCAAGGTCATGATGCATATGTGGCTGAGTATGATGTGATCACCGCAAAGGGTCGGCGGGTTACTGTTGAGAGTATTGGAAAAGCAATTCGATATGAGGGGAAAAAGGCCGATTTGCTCTCGCTTCGTGATATCACAGATCGAAAACAAGCACAGGAAGCTCTCCGAAGAAGTGAGGAACAATTCCGTTCATTTGTCGAACATGCAAATGACGTTGTCTATTCTCTCTCCAAGGAGGGATTATTTATTTATATTTCACCTAACTGGACTGAATTTCTTGGTCATGTGCCCGAAGAAGTCATCGGGCATTCTTTTACAGAATTTGTCCATCCAGATGATCTTCCTGTCTGTACTAGTTTCTTTTATTTAGTTACCCATACGGAAAAAAAAGGGAGTGGTGTTGAATTCAGGGCTCGCCATAAGGACGGGGTATGGAAATGGTTTTCATCAACAGCCTCTATGATTCATGATGTTAATACAGGTAATTTGGTTTATCTTGGTATAGCACATGATATTTCCGAACGAAAAAAGACGGAAGAAGCCCTTCGAAAGGCTTCAAATCAGATAAATCTGATGAACAGTATTACCCGGCATGATATTTTAAATAAAGTGACTGTCATCCTAGGTGCCATTGAAGTAGCAGAATTGGAATGTTTGGTTCCAGAAATATCACATTATTTTGATATTATTGAGAATGCAACCGTCGCAATTCAAAGGCAGATAGAATTTACCAGAGAATACCAGGATCTTGGCATCCATGAACCTTTCTGGCAGAATCCGGAACAAATAATTGGTAATCTGCAGGTTCCGAAAAACGTGACAATAGAGAACCATGTGCACCATGTTTCAATTTTTGCAGATCCAATGTTGGAGAAAGTGTTTTACAATCTTCTTGACAATTCACTCCGACATGGTAAGAATGTAACTCATATCCTGGTAACTGGAACAGATAGACCAGATGGGTTTATGTTAAGCTGGGAGGATGACGGAGTTGGTGTCGGTGTGGAGGAAAAAGAATTGATATTTGAGCGGGGACACGGGGCAAATACCGGTCTTGGTTTATTCCTGGTCCGGGAAATCCTTGCACTTACTGGCATCTCTATTCAGGAGACTGGGAAAAAAGGATCCGGTGCCAGATTTGACATGTGTATACCAAAAGGTGCATACTCTGTAAACATTTGAAAATTGAGATCACATTTTTTAGAGAAAGAAAGAAACTCCCCATTCCTGTAAAGGCGTTTCCTAAGTATGTCAGTTCTGTTGAAGGAGAAAATTTTGCCTCATCTGAAACTTAATTAATTCTCCATTTCCCTGAAGGGATGTGTATCTCAAACCTGGCACCTTTTCCCGGAGTTCCAGTCTCAATTATCTCCATATTATTTATTGCCAGGATCTCCCGGACTAAAAAGAGTCCAAGGCCGGTATGCTTCCCATACCCCTGTTGGAATATTTTCTCTTTCTCATCCACAGGAATTCCTGATCCATCATCTTCATACAAAAATATGCAGGTATCATGAACAATCTGGAATGAAAAGTGAATATGACTGACCTGACCACCATGACGAATTGAATTTTCAATCAGTGTGAAAATGACCTTCTCCAAAATTGGATCTGCATACAGATATAATCCATTCAGGTTTACCTGACAGGTTATCTCTCCGATTGCAAATCCATGTAGTACGTGAGTAACCATCCGTTCAGTATACTGCCATGATAATGAATTACTCCGGATTTCATCAACAAGTTTGGTAAACCCAATCTGACTCTCAATAGTGTTAGTAAAATCCAGACATTTTTGAATATACATATGCTGGGGATCTTCAGGAACAGTATCATATAGTAATTCAAGGTACCCTAAAAGACCGGTTACCTGGTTTAAGATGTCATGGCGGGTTATCGAAGAGAGAATAGTTAATTTCCTGTTGGCCCGGACCAGAGCATCTTTATCTCCTTTTCGGTCGGTAATATCTCGAATGGATACGAGATCTGCATCCTGTCCATCCCAGTAAATGAGATGTCCAGCTGCTTCGATAGTTCTAACCTTTCCATTGGATGTGAGAATGTCATACTCATCAACAACCGGACCGCCTGTTTTTTGAATTTCGATAAGATCTGCAGAGGCTTTATTCCATGATTCTGCGGAAAGAAATGATTGTATATGAAATGGTCCCTTATTTGTTCGATCTAATTCGAAAAAGGTAAATGCTGCAGGATTCCCATATAATATTCGGCTATCAAATCCGATTATGATAACCGGGTCAAGCAGGTTTTCAACAAGAATGCGGAGCTGGTTTTCGCTATGACGGATGTGCTCTATTGATTGTGTGGTAATATTATATTGGGTCCGGAGTTCTTCTTCTGTTGCTGAAAGCTCTTCATATGCAGCGGAAAGTTCTTCATTACTCCGGAGAACGGCTTCATCTGCATTTTTTCTCTGAACAATATTCCATACTCCGGCCATGAGAAGCGTAAGCTGTCGTATGTCTTCTGCACCATAATCACCAGGTTTATTCGCAACACCAACCAGCATCACGATCCGGTTTTTATCAAAAATTGGAACTCCAAGATGTCGTATTATTGATACATGACCGGCTGGTGTACCTTTTTTTAATGGATCCGGAGTTGAATAATCATTGGTAATTACTGGTCTGCGTTGTCTGACTGGTTCTCCCCACAATCCAGTATCTGCAACCGTGTACTCAATGGTTCGATATTGAACCTGACATTCTTCCATTGCTACATGTGACCAGGCATGCATCGTAAGGATCGTTTCATCCTCATTTAAAAAAGCAACATACCCAATTGCACTTTCTGTCAGTCGGACTGCTTCTTCAAGTGCAAAATCAGTAATATCACGAACCGGCTTTTGTGTCATCAGGGTTAATGTCAGTAATGTTTCAAGCCTGGACTCATCGAGCCTTAATTTCTCTTCTGTATGTTTTAAACTGGTGATATCTGTATGAGTTCCAACCATTCGGACAGGAAGGTTTGAGTCATCCCATTCGATAATCCTTCCTCTTGCTAATATCCACTTCCAATCTCCCGATTTTGTTTTCAGACGAAATTCTATAGAATAACCATCATTTTTTCGGTTCAAATGATCTTCAATGGATGTTTTTGCACGATCAAGGTCTTCAGGATGGAGTAATGACTGAAGTGCTTCATATGATGCGGGGAATTCGTCTGGTTCATACCCTAACATGGTATACCAATGAGGACTAAAAAACGCTGAACCTGTTTTGAGATTCCAATCCCATATCCCTTCATTTGATGCATCAAGAGTAAGACGGTATCGTGATTCGCTTTCCTCTAATAATTCTCTGGCTTTTTTGAGTGAAGTAATATCTCGAAGTGATTCAATTGCTCCGATTATTGTTCCTTGTGTATTATAAAGAGGACATGCTGTAATCCAGAAAAAGATCTCTTTTCCCTCGTGGATCCATGGACGATTTATTTCAGTCATCAGATTTTGATCCTCTCGCTTGACACCAGGGTATTTTTCAATGATTTCTGGATTACAATCCAGAACCAAATCAATTAGCATCGGGCGCTTTTTCTGATAAAATGGAATTGAATAAGCATAGTCTCCTTTCCCGATAATCTCTGTTGCAAAAATGCCTGAAAGTTGTTCCATGGCACGATTCCAGGCAATGACCTCATGGTTTGTATTTATTGCAAACGTTGCATCAGGCAGGAAATTAATGATATCTGACTCACGTTGCTTTAATTCTAAAACCTGGATTTCAGCTCGACGACGTGATGTAGCATGGAGGATTTTATTGACAAGTTCTACAAACTGTGCTTTTGGATCACCTCCTTTTTGAAGGTAAAAATCCGCTCCATTATTGAGAGCTTCTATGACCACCTCTTCTCTGCCTTTACCGGTAAAAAGAATAAATGGGGTTGGATTTCCTGTAGATTTCAGATGCTTTAAAAATTCGATACCATCCATTTCAGGCATCTGGTAATCAGATACTATGGCATCAAAATCCTGATGTGTAATCAGATCAAGGGCTTTTTGTGCACCCGGAACGGTGGTAACTATAAAATTACCAGTTCGCTCAAGAAAAATTTTTCCAAGTGTCAAAAGATCTGGTTCGTCGTCTACATAGAGAACTGATATATGACCGGTCATGGTATACCCTCCGGTATTTGCCAAAAAGTATAGGTATTGTATCGTTTTTTTCCATTCATATTTTCATTTTCTATAATCCCAACCCCTTTTTTACCTGTTATTATCAAGGTTCCCAGTCTTTTTAGAATTCGTGAAACGTGATGTGATTACCATCTTCAAGAATTTCACGTATCTTTTCTCCGGAATTTCCATTTAGGAACAATGATCTCAAATCTCGCTCCTTTTCCTTCCACCCCACACTCGCTGATAGTAATCCCGGTTATCTGAAGAACTTCCCGGACCAGAAATAATCCATAACCCGTGTTATCTCCGATTCCCCGATCGAAAACCCGTTCCTTATAGTCAAAAGGAACCCCGATACCATTATCCTCCCACATGATCACCAGTTCATCCTTTTGGTTAACAGTATGAACACGAATTTCAGTCACATGCTTCCCGTGCCGGACAGAATTATCAAGAAGATTGGTAAACACCTGACTGAACATCGGATCGGCAAATACTTCATAATTTCCGGTTTCTTTTCTGAATTGAATCGTTGATGGAACTGTTGAAGGCATAACATCATCTAACAGATACCATTGCGGCTCATGAGATCCAAGTTTTTGGTATGTCCTGGTAAACTCAATATGACTTTTTATTGCATCTGTTGCTGATTTGATGATCCTGAAGAGTTGATCAAGCGAGGGATCTGTATGATCTATCTCAGCAATACCAAGGGAATCATAAATTACCGAGGTTTTATTGATGATATCATGCCGGGTAACAGCAGTCAACAGATTTAACTGTCGGTTTGCCTGTCGGAGAGCATCTTCGATCCGTTTTCTTTCAGTGATATCAACAATATTTCCAATTACTTTTACCACCTGTCCGTCTTCAAGGACAGCTCTGCCCATGGTCTGTATCCATATACGGTTGTTTTTCTGTGTTGTGAGAGGAAATTCGAGCACGTATGGAATTCCTTCAGAGACACATAAATTGAAAGCCTGCTGGATAACCGGTTGATCTATTTTATCATAACAGCGAAGACTTTCCAAGATATGATCAGGAGATCCAACCGGAATAGTTCCTGGTTCAATTTCATGAATACGATATGTCTCATCGGTCCATGTCATTGCGTGTGTTCTGACATCATATTCCCACCCGCCTACTTTTGCAAGATGTTGCGTACTATCAAGAAGAGCTCTGCTCTCCTGTAATGCTACTTCAAGTCGTTTCTGATCGGTCACATCATTATATACAGCAACAATCTCTCCACTTTTCAATTTGAAGACACGATTTTCATAATAATTCGCATATTGTTGATCTAGATATAACTTTTGTGGGAAATATTCTGGAATTCCGGTTTTCCATACCCGCTGAAAAACCGGGATAAGACCATATTCATCAATATTCGGTCTGAGATCTGCAAGACTTTTACCAATAACTTCTTCAATCATTTTTCCTTCAATTTCAAGGGCCATCCGGTTAAAATCGGTTATAATATAATCCTTCCCATACCTTCCATCACCCTGGACCGAATAAACCCCAACCCCGCTTGTAATAGTATCAACGAGATCTCTAAACCGTTTTTCGCTCTCTGCAAGTGCTTCTTCGGCTTTCTTCCGGTTAGAAATATCAAGCATAGCTCCAATCATACGGATTGCCTGACCACTAGAATCACGAATAATATACCCGCGATCCATAACATATGCATACTGTCCATCCGCTCTTCTGAACCTGTACTCATCATGCCATTTCAAGCAGAGAGGATCTCTTAATGCATTTTCAAATTCTCTGGCAACCCGTTTACAATCATCAGTGTGAACCCGATCTGTCCACCATGCAGCTGATTGTTGATGGTGAACAATATCGGTCCATCCAAACACAACAGTTCCTGATTCATTCCATCGTTGAGTATCATTGATGATATCATAGTCCCAGATAACATCATTTGTTGCCCTTAATGCCAGTCGAAACCGTTCCTCCTGTTCAAAGAGTGCTATTTCAATTTTTTTACGTTCTGTAACATCTCGTGCTGCTGCAAAGACCCCTTCCATCTCCCCATGTTCATTCAAATAAACAGACGCATTATAGAGAACATCAGTAATAGTCCCATCTTTATGCCTGATAGCGAGAGGATAATCCCTAACCAATCCCTTTTCAAATACTGTCAGATACCCGGTCCGGGCAAGTTCTGGATCAGTAAAGTAATCTGAAAAATCAGTACCTATCAGATCATCTCTGGAATACCCAGTAATTTGTTCAGTTGCGGAATTGACATCCGTAATCTTCCCATCTTTTCCAATTGTTACCAATGGATCCAGGCTTGTCTCAATTAATGTCCGGTTGTATCTGTTTTTTTGTATTAGTTCATCACTAATCCGTCCTCGATGAACCATTTCCCACATAATATTGCCAAGAGTGAGAAGGGTATTGACATCATCATACGAGTAATCATTCAGTTTATTTGCCACAGCGAGAACAGCAACAATCTGATTACCATCACATATCGGAACACCTAAAAATCTGGTGATGGGTATATGGCCTTCTGGTGATCCATGTTTTGCCGGATGGGGACCAGAATAGTCGTTGTGAATAAATGGAGAACGGGTTCTGACACACTCCCCCCAGATTCCCGCATCCTTTATGGGAAAATGAATTGGTTTTTCCAGTATTGAGCAGATTTCCAAGGCACCCTGAGACCAGGTATGTATTTCCATCTCTGATTCATCAGAAGACATGAGACCGACAAAAGCGTAGATACTTTCACTTACTGTTAAACTCTTTTCAAGAGAGAAGCTTAAGATATCCATCTCTGATGAATCTGCCATATTAAGAAGGGTTAAAAATGCTTCTAATCTGACAAGTTGTAATTTGTCCCGCTTTTCTGCCAGTTTTCTGTCAGTAACGTCTGTTCCAATCTCAAGCCTTACCAGACGCCCGTCAGCCCATGGAATGGCCCGGGTCCGCGATTCATACCACCGATCAGTTTTCGGAAGTAAAAACTCTCCTTTGATAACCTCTTTGGAACCGGCTTTTTCCCTAATAAGATTGTTTGTACAAAAAGAACATGGGCCATCACGTATGCCATAGATACTTCCATAACATTTCTGCCCAATTACATTTCCAAAGAGTTTTCTTCCCTGTTCGTTTAAATATAAGATATCATACGTCTCTAAATCAACAACATAGATATAGGCATCAGTACTATCCAGAATAGAATAGAGCCTGGTCTGAATCTCTTCGACATACCGTTCATGACTGCTCAAGTAGGGTGATGATAGTACTTGCTCGGTCTGCAGAAAATGTGATTGCCCCTTGTTAGTATGAGCATGAGTCGGGACAAAATCTATAGCCACTTTATCATTTTTTCGTAAATAATTTAGAATTTTTTCTGAATGCACCCACTCCCGATCAAGGTTATTAACCATTTCATCAATACGCATTACTTCATGCTGTATCCTGGCTGCTATTTGCTCATCTCCTGCCAGATCAGCATATGAAGCAATTATCGTGAGCGGATTTCGTATACCGTCATTCAAAATAGCGAGTTGGGCAATATTTTCCTGGATCTGAATTGCTGCCCGTTCTTTTTCCAATTCCAAAAACCTTTCAAGGGTGACATCACATCCTTGTGCAATTGTTGCTACGGGTTTTTTTCCATCCGGACCATAAATGGTTGCTGAATTCCACAGAACTGTTCGTGCAGTTCCATCCTGATGGATAATTGGAATCTCTACGGTATCCCATCTGACCCCTTCATGAGTCGTTTTGATTAGCCGCATCGATCGATCTGCATGAGCAGGATAAAAGAGAATTGAAAGATGTCCTCCTTCCAGGTACTCAGCGGGTCTGCCACATAAGAGTTCAAATGCCCGATTTACCCGAGTTATATGGTAATCAGGATCCCAGATGATAATCGGAACATTGGCATGGGTAATGAGGTTTTCAAGATATGCGTTTGTCTCATTTACGAGTTTTTCCTGATTTTTCCGGTCTGTAACATCATGGATAAGACATGCAAATGTTCCAGGCTCGGGAGAATAGGCTGTTACCTCAAAATATTTTCCAAGTTCCTTACTATATTGCTCAAATTTTTTTGTGATACCCGTTTTTGCCACGGCTCCATATGCTTCAACCCAGTAGTCCTCAGTGCCAGGAAGGATCTCACGTACTGTTTTTCCAACAATATCTGACCCGAGAAGGCCTGTCATTTTCTCATATGAGGGATTTACATTAAGAAACCGATAATCAACAGGATTTCCTCTTTCATCACAGATGATCTCATGAAGGGCAATTCCGGAATCATTTGCATTAAAGAGTTGCTTGAATTTTTTTTCGCTTTCTATGAGTTCTTTTGTTCGTTCCTCGTATCTAGATGATAACCAGGTGACAACGCCAGCTACAACAATAAAGATTAAAACCCGGATAAGAGCTGATATCAATTCATTCTGGGTATGGGCAAATATTAAGATGAACAATCCGTAAATTCCAATTAATATTAATGAAAAAATAAATCCTTTCCGAAGATAAAATGCACATGCGATGATTATCGGGAAATAATACAGATTTTGAAAGACTATTGTTATTCCTAATGAAAGGGAGATAATTGTTAAAATGATTACAATGAGTGATGAAATAATAAGGGCATATAAAGATACTTTTGGAGTTACCTGCAATGACTCATGTAACGACATTATGAATTATCCTTCCGGTGAGGAAGTACCGATATGAGATGACTTTGTGCCCCATACCGAATAACTATTTCGAAATATCTCAGTTTTCGGATTTTACAAAAAATATCCGATTTTTAGTTTCAAATATTATTTTTACGAAATATTTAGTTTTATTTATTTTTATATGGGTATAGATAATTAATCTGTGCATAAACTCTTCATACTTTAATCGTTCATAGAAGGTGTTTGAAATAAATGAATAGTTTAGAGGATCTTAAAAAACCATCTCTCTATTCTGCAGCATTGTGATTTCTCCAGAGTCCTTTCGGGATATGAATTTCAAATTTAACTCCCTTCCCAGGAGTTCCTGTTTCCTCTATCGAAATCCCGGTAGCAGACATTATTTCACGAATGAAAAAAAGACCGAATCCTGTATTGTTGCCATACCCTCGTTCAAATATCAGATTTTTTTCATGGGCAGGAATACCGACCCCATTATCCTCAAAAAATAATATATATGTCTCTCCATTCATCAAATTTGATAATGATATCCGGGTTACTTTCTGACCGTGTCGTATTGAATTATCTATAAGATTATCAAAGACTTTTGCCATAAGTGGATCCGCATATATATCGATATCCATAGTAGAATTGATGATATCAAGGTAATATTTATCTGAAAAATTTTGAATCGATCCGGAAAGATGATGCCATACCGGAGCATGGGTTCCAAGATCCTTGTATATTCTCGTGAACTCTATATGTGATTGAATAAGAGAGATTGCATGTTCAATATTTTCAAATTCACATAAAGCAGGAGTAACGTCTATTTTCCCTTTCATCAGATCTAATAGGAGTTGAATAGCGTTGATACTGTTTAAAATATCATGCCGAGTGATATCTGTTAACATGTTGAGCTGGCGGTTTGCCTGCCGGAGAGCATGTTCTATTAATTTCTGGTCAGAAATATCCGTTGCAATCTCAAGTCGAACGATTCGGCCATCAATCCACCTGATGGCACTATCATGACACTGGTACCACCGCTTTGTTATGGAATTCTCGTATTCCCAGGTAATAGTCTTGGATGGATTACCATCACCATCTAAAAGCAAATGATTTGTACAGAAACTGCACGGGACATCCTGATCACATTGGAGTGCTAAATAACAGATTTTTCCAACTGCATCTCCCCAGATTTGTTTTCCATACTCATTAAGAAACAGGATCTCATGTGTCTGCATGTCTGATACATACACAAGAGCATCAATACTATCCATAACCGTATTTAATGTATCCCGAGCTTCCCGTAATGCATCCTCAATTCTTTTTCGTTCGGAGATATCACGTATTGATTCAATAGCACCAACAAACCAACCGGATTTGTCAAAAAGAGGAGATGCAATACTCCAGAGAGTAACATCTTGACCCCTGAAGTTGGCAATGATGGATTCAGATATGAATTTTTGTCCTTCTTTCTGAAAATCTTCGTAGTTTTGACTGATACTGGAATCAAACTGCATTGCAAGATCAATAAGGATCGGCCTTCGTTCTCCATAAAAAGGGATGGAATATTCATAATTTGTTTTCCCGATTATGTCCGACGCACGGATACCTGTCATCTCCTCAATTGCTCTGTTCCAGGCTATTACAATCCCGTTTTTATCAACGACAAAGGTTGCATCAGGGAGAAAATCGATAATATCGTGTAGTCGTTGTTCAGAACGGCCTAAAGCCTCTTCAGCAGACTTTCGTTGAGTAATATCTATAGCAAGATGTACAACACTTGTCACATATCCATTTTCAATAACCGGATTACTCCTGATCATCCAGTGTCTCCCGTCTGGAGTGGTGATTTCCCCTTCTTGAAACACCCCGGTCTCTATTGCTTTTATTGCAGTACACCCTGGACAAGGACTATCTCTTCCATGAATGATCTGATAACAAAATTTACCTATAAAAGAGTCACCCAAATGAAAAGCATCCTGTGTTGCCTTATTTCCCCAGATGATCTTCATATCGCAGTCAATATACTCAACAACAATATCTTTAAGGCCAGATAGAATGGCTTCTTTCTCTTTTTCAGAGTGTTTTCGTTCTGTAATATCCCGACATATGGCAAGAATTACTTCCTGATCATGGAGATGAAAGAGATGGGTTGCAATTTCAACCGGAACGATAGAACCATTTTTTCGTTGATGAGTACATTCAAAAGTGAGATGATGATTTTTTAATAGTGATGGTGCTATCGTTGGAATAAGTGCATTACTTTCCGGAGTATTTAGGTTTGATACTTCTAACGAAACAAACTCTTCTCGGGTATGCCCAAGCATCTCGCAAGCTGAATCATTGACTTCAAGAATTCTGCCAGGTCTCCCCTCTGCTTTTATCTCATGGAGGATGATTGCATCTGAAGCATTATTGAAGAGTTGACGAAACCTTTCCTCACTTTCCCGAAGAGCTTCTTCTGCCCTTTTCCGTTCTGTGATATCCTGTAATATTGAATTGCTCTTAAGAATTTTTCCCTGTTCATCTCGTATGGCCTGAACAGAAACATTTACCCATCGACTGGTTCCATCTTCCCTTCTTATTACAAGTTCTTTGTCTGTGACTACCCCATTATTAAGAAATTCCTCAATAATCTCACGAATTCGGTCTTTCCCTTCCGGCTGTTCAGCATAGATATCCAGAACGGGCATTCCAATAAGAGAATCCGCAACTTTTCCAAGAATTTCTCCTCCCTTTTTATTGCATCGAACTATTTTTCCGGAATTATCAACAGTGATATACGCCAGAGGTGATTCTTCATATAATTGTCGATATTGAGCTTCGCTTTGAACAAGACATTTTTCTGCTCTTTTTTTCCAGATAATTGATCTGATCCGATGACTGAGTTCTGCAAATTGCGAACAAATTTCTCCGCCTTTCTGCACATATCCATCAGCACCATTGTCATATGATGCAATCACCACTTCCTCCCTTCCTTTACCGGTAAACATTATAAAAGGAGTCTCATCTCCTGATGATCTCAACTTTTTTAACAGGTCCAATCCACTCATACCTTCCATTTCATAATCAGCAATAATGGCATCATAATGAGAAGTGGCAATCATTACCATCGCCTCAGCTCCTGAACGAGCAGTATCAATGTCAAATGAATAAACAGTTGACATATACTGTTTGGAGGCTTCCAGAACAATTTCGTCATCATCCACTGCTAATATTCTTAGAGGATCTGAAAAAGGGGACGAATTTTTATACATACGAATCACGTCTTAATATTTCAGCACAATGTGATATGGGAAATGCAAATTTGAGATGGCATATTTTATTGTCATTCCAACCAGTGGTGTAAAGATTTCCTGAATAGAAATTTTTTGAGAGAGAAGAAAAATGCAGACAATTGGATTACTCATGCTCCAGGATCCTCGTATCGAGTGATAAAGATAAAACAGCATCCACACTATGTTCTCCAAATCGAATAGGCACTGCACGATTTAAAAAACAGATATTTTGTTCTCTTATAGTCAGGCAAATAATTTTTGAATCAGGTATTTGTGAATCGATAATTTTCTGATAATAGGAACGCAATGAATTTAGTTCATTTTTAGGAATATATTCTGATAATTGATGTTTTTCTCCATTAAGGACATCAGATCCTGACAAGTATCGACTTGCACATGCATTTGCATATAAGATATTCCCATGCCGGTCAATTACACATACTGCATCAACAAGTCCATCCAGAATGGTTTTTAGTCGTTGTTCCTGGATAAGTGCCTCATTTTTCACACGAATGCTTTCAGTTACATCCCGGAATAAAATAATAATTCCAGTAATAGTACCATTGTTTTTCATTTCACTTATCGAAACCTCAACAATCCGGTTTTTACCATCACCTCTTACAATATTAACTTCCCCTCGATAATGGCCGGTTTGTGATAATTCCAGGTAAATCTCCTTTCCATTATTTTTAAATTCGTCATCTGATTCATACAATTTCCGGATACTCTGACCAAGTAAATCGCTTCGTTCATATCCCAGTATTTTGCATCCTGCAGCATTGCAACTTGTAAATTTACGTTCAATATCAAGAGTTGCAACACCATCGTTCGCATTTTCTAGAACAGTAGTCAGATACTCATTCAAATTCTGAATAATCTGTTCAGCAGCAACTCGTTCCGTAATATCTACAATAGTCCCAAGATAACCAGTAACTTCCCCATTATCAGTTCTTAGGGGAACAGCCATTCCAAGGGTATGCACTTCTTCCCCATTTTTTTTCTGGTATCGGATTGGATGGTTCCATGGAATCTGTTCTGAAACGTGCTCATACCAGAGTTTTTTGATCCACTCCCGGTCATCACGGTGGATGGATTTCATCCATTTTGATCCCGTAACTTCATCGGAGTCAGTTCCCGTGATTTCACACCATTTTTTATTCACATAAATTACTTTTCCTTGTACGTCAGTCTCAAATATACCAACCGGGGCTACTTCGGCAAGAACCTCATACCTACGGATACTAGATGATAATTCACTGGTTCGTGCATTGAGTTGTCTTTCTAGTTCTTCCTCATATTTTTTATGAAGTGTCAGATCGTGTAAAACAAGGGCCACTTTTGTGGAGAAATCACTCTCCTGAATCGGAATACAGGAAATCCTGAAAAAAAATTGACTGCCTTCAAATCCTACATAATCTTCAAATATTCGTTTTGTTCCAGATGATGCATCCTGTAAAGCCTGAATAATATCATGTGAAAAAAAATGAGGTATCGGTGAATATATGACATTTGTTCCTTTTATAACATCACTATTCATTTTGAAAAAAGAAGCAAATGCATCATTTAAATCCTCTATGAAGAGTTCCTCATCTACAACAAGAAAAAGATCAGAGGAAAGACTCAAAAGTCGCGCAATGGGAATTTTAGATGATAGTGTGTACACTTTTGCTCTTCCAAATGATCTCATGGAAATTTCTCCCTGTCCTACCATGAGATTCAGAACATTCAGGATTAAAGTACGGTTAATGCCTAGATTCCTGGAGATTTCTGAGATTGTCATCCCATGACGATTTTTTGTAAGAAGTTGCTGAATATCACGTATGATTTTCTCTTCATCTGAACTGTACTTATCATCACGTATTTTCATCAGTGCTGGATTCATTGTTTTTAGAGTATACAAAATTAATGCTAAGGTTTATTTTAAACATAATTATAGCAATACTACAATCATATATATACAAATAGATAGACGATTACTTATCGCGGGAGTCCAAGGGGTGAACTCCTCCGAACAATCGGTGATACAAACCAGTTGTGTGTGATTAGAGAGGGCGTAATATGGAGTTTCTTGATAATTTAAAAATCAGTCGAAAATTGGCGGGAAGTTTTTTTATTTTGATATTGATGCTTGTTATCATTGCTTTGGTTGGACTATTGAATATGATGGAAATCAACGATGGAGTGACAGCCATATATGATGACCGTTTAATCCCTCTTTCACAAATTGCATCAGTATCTGATGAACTCTTATATGTCCGGGGAGATACGCTCAAATTTGCTCTCCTTCCAAATGAAAGAGCGCAATTAAAGGAAACAATTGCACAAAACAGAGAAGAACTTGAATCTCTGATTGAAGAATATAAAAAAAACAAACTACTACCTGAAGAAGAAGCTGAGTTAAAAAAATTTGAAGCAGCCTGGAAGGATTATTATAGTAGAATACAAGGAACCATTGCATTATTTGATTCTGGAAAAGAGACTGAAGCTATAGCCTCAATATCCACCGGGGGTAGTGTTGCAGATGCAAGAAAACCCGTAGATGATGCTATTGCGAACCTGTATCAAATCAACCAAAAGGATGCTGAACGCATTAAATCCAATGCCGTTGGAAGATTTACTAATTCTGTCTTAATAATTGCAATTGTAACTATTATTGGCATAATAATTTCGCTTGTCCTAGCAATTACGATTACCCGAAGCATTACAATTCCCTGTGTACAAGTCAAAGAGTTATTATCTGAAATGAGTATGGGCCATCTTTCAGGTCGGCTTCATTTTACAAGAAAAGATGAACTCGGAGACATGGCACGGACGATGGACAGTTTTTCTGATGATCTGCAACATAAAGCGGTTGGTGTAATTCGCCGAATCGCCCAGGGTGAGCGGATTGATATCGCATTAATGAAAGATGAGACTGATGAGATCGGATCAGCGATTAACACACTCGCCACGGCACTACGTGGTCTTACCGAGGAAACAACAAACCTCATCAATGCTGCAAAAAATGGAGATCTATCCGTCCGTGGGGATGATACGAAATTCCAAGGCCGGTTTAGAAATATTGTAGCAGGTATTAATGAAACACTTGAATCTGTGATTATTCCTGTTCAGGAAGCGATGCGTCTTTCAAAAAGTTACGCAAATGGAAATTTTGTTGACCGGGTAAATCCCTCACTTGCAGTTGCTGGCGATTTCATTGACTTTAAAAACGCCTTAAATCATCTGGGCAAAGAAACAAGCCTCGCTGTTGGAAATGTAAAAAATGAGGTTGAAGGTATTACTGCCGGAATGGAAGAAACCGCATCAAGTGTTGAAGAGGTAGCAAACAGTGTTGAGCTTCTCACTGAAAATTCATCACATGTCAGTTCCCTGGCTGAAAAAAGCGGTGAAGGAATTCAGCAGACCCTGACTGCAATGGAAGACCTCTCACGAACTGTTGGTTCTGTTGCAAATAAAGCAGAAAATGCATCCGCTCTTGCACAAAAGACAGTGGATCTTTCAAATGATGGAATGGAACTAGCCGGAAATGCAGAAAAGGGAATGGAAAATATTATAGAGTCCTTTGCAGGAACAGAAACAATCGTAAACGACATTACAAACCAGATGGATGAAATTGGTCGGATAGTGGATGTTATTACAGGAATCGCAGAACAGACCGGGCTATTGGCACTAAACGCAGCAATTGAAGCAGCACGGGCAGGAGATGCAGGAATGGGATTTGCAGTCGTTGCTGATGAAGTAAAATCCCTGGCCCTTGAGTCACAGAAATCTGCAGAAAATATTGCTACTATCATCGGAAACCTGCAGAAAAAATCCCAGATGGTATCAGATTCGATGAAATCCTCGTCCAATGAAGTGAAAACAGGAAATGAGGCGGTTGGAAAAACACTCCAGTTATTTGACCAGATAGTCCAGGCGATCAATGAAGTTCATCAGAATATGACCGAAGTAGCAGGTGCTGCAGAAGAACAGGCTGCAGCAGTTCAGGAAATTACCGCAAGTATTACTGAAGTGGATGACATGGTCAGGCAGACCGCAAAAGAAGCAGTTCACTCTGCTGCAGCGACAGAGGAGGTATCAGCATCAGTAGAGCAGATAAACAGGGTAATCACCGATGCATCGATTGCATTACAACGAATTTCGTCGGATATGGGAAGATTCAATGTTGGATAAACAATTATCACAATTGTAAATTGGGGCCCAATCTGAGCGACATATACATGATTATTTATTCATATTCATATATAATATCAAAAACAATACGGTGTAAAAAATGAAAATAGATCAAAACGAATTATCGTTCTGTCAAAATATTCTAAATGGTGTAGCAACTCCGGTTATTCAGATAACGCCTGATAGAAATATTGAGATAATAAATGATGCAGCTCTTAATATTTTAGGACTCTCACGCGAACAAGCAATAGAGAAAAAATGTCATGAACTATTCAAAACCGATGATTGTGAAGGTGGAGAATGTGCAACACTCCGGGCAATGAGAGAGAAGAGAAAGATAGAAAGTGAAACGATAGCACACATCAATGGAAAAAAAATTCCTATTCACTATTATGCATCTCCACTTTTTGATTCATCTGGGACTGTAATTGGAGCGGTCGAGTACTTTGAAGACCTCACCGAAATAAAAAATAAAGAAAAAGAATTAAAAAACGCAAGTCGGGATATTCAAGGGGTATTAAATGGGATTGCTACCCCGGTTATTGCCATTGATACAGAACAAAGAATTACTCATATTAATAAAACAGGTGCAGATCTGTTTCTGAAAAAACCTGATGATCTCATAGGGACTATTTGCCATACATTATTTAATACCGACGTGTGTCAGGAAGGTAATTGTGCAACAATGCGCAGCATTAAAGAAAAAAGAGTAATTACTGAAGAAACAGTTGCGCATATCGGATTTAAAAATATTCCAATTCTCATAACCTCAACACCCCTTGTAACAGAAGAAGGAATCTGCACTGGTGCAGTAGAATATATCACCGATCTCACTGAACAAAAAGAAGCAATTCAAGAGATTCTTTTATTGACACAGGCAGCAGTAGAAGGAAAATTAGACACAAGAGCTGATTCATCCAGACATCGGGGGGATTTCAAAAAAATAATTGACGGGGTAAACGGGACACTGGATGCGGTAATAGAACCTCTGAATCTTGCTGCAGAGTATGTAGACCGGATTTCAAAAGGAGATATTCCGGAAAAGATAACTGGTGAATATAAAGGTGATTTTAATGAAATCAAAAATAATCTGAATACCTGTATCGAAGCATTCAACTATCTTGTTACAGATGCACAAACTCTGATAGATGCTATTGTTGAAGGCCGACTTGATTACAGATCAGATACTGTAAGACACCAGGGTGATTTTCGAAAAATCATTGACGGCATCAATACAATATTAAACGTTCTGGTTGGATATATTGACAGACTACCCCTCCCCACTTTGGCACTTGACAAATCCTTCAATATTCTTTATATGAATGAAAACGGGGTAAAACTCTTAGAATCTGGCAAGTCTGACATTATCGGTAAAAGATGCTATTCACAATTTAAAACAGGAGATTGTCAGACACAAAACTGTGCATGTGCTCAGGCAATGGACCAAAATAAGGAGATAAACCGTCAAACCCGTGCAAATCCTGTTGGAAAAGAACTTGAAATCTCGTACACCGGTATTCCAATAAAAAACTTAAAAGGAGAGATAACTGGGGCATTTGAATTTATCCAGGACCAGACTGCATCGGTTAGATTATCTAATTATCTGAATAATGAGGTGAATAAATTAGGTGAAAACCTTGAAAAACTCAGTAAAGGAGATACAAATCTCAATATTGCAGTAACCGATGCAGATCAATATACCAAAGAGGCTCATGAGAATTTTGTGAAGATTAATGCAAGACTTACTCAGGTTAATGAAGCGATTCAACTCCTCGTTCAAGATGCCCTTATGCTTTCAGATGCAGGGATTTCTGGAAAATTACAAACCAGAGCCGATGCATCCAAACATCTGGGTGATTACCAAAAAATTGTTCAGGGAGTGAATGAAACACTTGACAGCGTAACCATTCCGGTAAATGAAGCACTCCGGGTGTCAAAAGAGTATGCAAATTCAAATTTTGCTGCTCGGGTCGATACTTCTCTTAAGGTTTCCGGAGACTGGGTTGCCTTTAAAGATGCACTTAACAACATTGGTATCCAGATATCAAATGCAGTCGGTCTGATCAATAAACAACTCATGGATCTGGCATCAAACGCAGAAGAAGCAACAGCTAGCATCGAAGAGGTAACAGCAGGAGCACAGCAAATTGCCAGAAATGCGGGTGAAGTCAGTAGCAATTCCTTGAAAGGAGAAGATGGTATTATCCAGGTTTTAAAAGCCATGGAAGATCTCAATATTACCGTTGCAGAGGTTTCAAGACGTGCTGAACAGGTTTCTGCCACAGCAACCAAGGCAAATGAATATGCAAAGAATGGGGTTGATCTTGCTCATAAATCTGAAACGGCAATGACTGAAATCAAACGTTCGTCTGCTGAAGTAGACCAGATAGTAAAAGAAATTAATCAGCAGATGGATGAAATCGGAAAAATTGTCCGCCTCATCTCCGACATAGCAAATCAGACAAACCTTCTGGCACTCAATGCTGCCATTGAAGCTGCACGAGCTGGAGAAGCGGGAAGAGGATTTGCAGTTGTTGCAGCAGAAGTAAAATCTCTTGCCCAGGATTCAAGGCAATCTGCCGAGAATATTGCGGATATGATTGCATCTCTTCAAAACAAAGCGAAGAAAGCGAATGAAGCGATGGGGTATGCAGGAGAAACTGTAGAATTGGGAAGTGAATCTCTATCTCATACCCTGGGATCATTTGAACAGATTGCAACATCAATAGATGATATAACACGAAATGCAACCGATGTAGCATCATCTTCTGAAGAGCAGGCCGCGTCAGTTGAAGAAGTGACGGCGAGTATCAATGAAGTAAGCGGGCTTGTGCAAAACACAGCAAAGGAAGCAGGAGATGCAGCTACCGCAACCGAAGAAGCATCAGCTTCCATTGAACAGATCAGCAAAATTGTTGCAAATGTCAATGAAATCGTAGAAATTGTCTCCAGAGAAATGTCCAAGTTTAAAATTCAGGAAGAATCATGAGTATTGTAGATAATTTAAAACAAACAAAACGTTCTGACCAGGAAGACGAAATCCAGGTCGTTGAATTTATTATTGGTGATGATAAGTTCGCCATCAACCTTTTTGATGTTCGGGAGATTGTAGAAGCCTCCAAAATCACTCCTCTTCCCCATGCATCATCATATATCAGAGGAATTATTGATCTGCGAGGAGAAATTACTACAATAATTGATCTACGCCAGTTATTGCAAATCCAGGCTGCACAAGACTTAACCACTGCAGACCTCCGGTTTATCGTCCTTGATGATACTGTATCAGCACAAAAAACAGGAATAGTGGTCGATGAAGTAACATCAGTTCTGACAGTTCCAGTAACAGATATCGATCAAGCTTCAAGAGGAAGCGTAGAAGAAGGAGGATATATCCTTGGTATTATTAAGAAAGAGATTGGTGAGAAAGGGGAAAGTAAGAAAGAACTTGTAATTTGGATAGATATTCGGGAGTTAATATCTCAAATGGATTAGTGTTGTTCTTCATATCCAGTCATATCAGATAAACAAGAACACATTTTGATCAAAGTAAGGTTATTCATATCACAACACACAATATCAGAGAGGTCAGAATGGTTAAACCTCCCAAAAAAATACTTATCATCGATGACGAAGCGGTATTTCTTGAAGCATCAAAAAAAGCCCTCATCCCTTGTGGATATTTTTGCATCACAAAGCAGGATCCATCTGAGGGTATTATGCAGCTCAAAAAAGATTCAATTGACCTTGTTCTTTTAGATATCATGATGGATCCGGTCGATGGATGGGATATTCTCAACCATATCCGGTCCCATACAAATGGGAATATGGTGCCGGTTATGATGTCATCAGCAAAAAAATTGCACCCGGATGAACTCATCAGATACGGAGATTCAATGGATGGATTTATTATAAAACCATTTTTAGATAGTGAATTATGTGAAACCGTGAATGAGTTCTTTTCTTTTTATGAAACACTTTTAAAAATATCTCATGCAGCACTCATACAAGGTGTTCCAGAGTCTGTACGGAAAAAATGGGTTCAGCTGAATAGACAGATTCGGGCCATGAACCAGATAAAAGAGATTCTTACACCCCCTCTCATTATTCAGGAGCCAATTTCTCCTGAAGAATTTTTACAACAACGACTCTTCCAGATAAATCAGATAATTACTCAGAAACAATCCGAACGCGATTTGATTCAGTTTCAGTATCCGGTATTCAGGAATTGATGCATCATACCAAATCCTAAAAAAGATTTTTATAAAAATCCCCATGAAAAATGGGCATTAATAACCATAGTAGAATACTAGAATAGTTGATATTTGCCTGTCGGAACTAAAATTATAAATTTTGCTCCTGTTACTGAGGTGCTAGTTTCCTTTATTTAACACTTGGCAGGAACGAATATGAGTTACGTCCATTATCTAACTATTTTTTAATTTTCGTTTCAATATTCCTCATTAATACCTTTTTTTAAAAAAATATCGGAAATTATGAAAATTTCCTGGCACTTAAATTTTAAACTTAGTCATCTCCCTCGAAATACTATCAGCTATCCCACTCACATTAGCAACAACCCGGCCAATCTGTTCAATAGAAGCTGATGCCTCTTCGGTTGCTGCAGCTGCATCTCCAGCTTCCCGGGATGTTCCCTGAATGAGAATTGAAACCTCATTCACACTAGCCGTAATTTCTTCGACTGAAGCAGCTTGTTCTTCAGAAGCTGATGCAACATCCATAGCATTCTTAGTGATGTCTTCAACCGAATCTGCAATTTTACTAAATGCTCCAACAGTAGCTTCAAGTGCCCGGTTTCCATCTTCTACAGCAGTTCCTGCAGTAATCATCGCATCATTTGCTTTTCGTGCTTTATCCTGCAGACCTGAGATCATATCAGCAATATTTTCAGCAGATTGTCTTGAATCCTGGGCAAGAGATTTAACTTCTGCTGCAACAACTGCAAACCCTCTTCCTGCCTCTCCAGCCCGTGCTGCTTCAATGGCAGCATTGAGTGCCAGAAGGTTAGTTTGATTGGAAATATCTGTGATAAGACGGACAATTTTTCCGATTTCATCCATCTGTTTATTGATCTCTTTTACGACCTGATCAACCTCATTCGTGGAATTCATGATTCCTTCCATGGCTGATTCAGACTTTCTCGCAAGATCAATACCCTCTTTTGAGAACTGGTTTGCCTGTGTGGCAAATGCTGAAACCTTTTCAGCCCGCTGGGACACTTCTCCAACCGTTATGGTAAGATCCTCCATCGCCTTGAGAACCTGGACAATACCTTCATCCCCTTGTTCAGCATTTGCACTGACACTCCCTGCATTCTTTGCTATCTGTTGGGCACCAGCAGAAATCTCTTCAACACTTGCCGTCGCTTCTTCAGCATTCGAAGCCAGATCAAGTACTTGTTTGTTAATCTTTGAGATAGCATCGCAGATCTGAATTCCGATATTATCCAATGCTGATTTGAATCCTACCCAGTCTCCTGCAACAGTAATTGAGGGATTAAACCTTTCTGTGAAATTTGCATGTGCATATTCATCTGCTACCCGGATAGCTTCCTGTACCGGTGTGACAACCGAATCGAGGGTTGCGTTAACCCCATTCACCACTTCAGCAAAATCTCCGGAGATTTTTAGAGCATCAGCACGGTGTTTCAGATCTCCAAGTATTGCTGCCTGGGCCAGAGCGTTTGCTTCAAGAACAAGGTTTTTCACAGCATCGCGGGCCAGGTACAGATTATTGGTAAGAGTGTCTATTTTCGTTTTTACTTCTTCCGTGTATTGATCTGAGTTAGGAATGGAGACAACAAAATCAGTTTTCCCCTTGGAAAATTCTTCAAGACATGCAGAAATGTTACGTACTGATTCATCCAGGAAATTGCCGACCTTTGTGATTGCAGTAACGTCACCAACAACTTCAACCTGACCGACCGTTTCACCCTGGGCATCAAATACATAGGCACAGTCAACATTGTAAAAGCCTCCATCCTGCTCAAATTTCGTTTTTGTAATACCTTTTTTCAACCGGTTAATACCACAATTATCCGTATTACAAATGGCAGCACCCCACTCGCTACAGGGGCGTCCTATCAGTTCTTTCCTGGATTTCTTGAGCATGTTTTCGACGGCTTTATTGACAAAGGTCCATCGTGAGTTCAAATCAGTAACCGTGATACCCATCGGTACTGCATCCAGAATAGATTCATAATATGCAATCTGATTCAATTGATCAGTTAAGTCCTGAACCGTCTCGACATATCCGATCTGTTCTCCCTTGGCATTCATTACCGGTTTTGTCACCTGTTTTCCATTCATTCCCTGCCATTCAAAATAGGATTCAGTAGCTCCGGTTTTTCTTAGTTGTTCAATACCACATTTTTCAGTCCGGCAGATAGTTGCATCAGCTGTATAACAAGGGAGACCATATGCAGATTTTCGGTCATTTATAACTTTATTTTTCAACAAAACCGCTTCAAAGGCCTTATTCATGTAAGTCCATTTCATATTCATATCAGTGACATGAATCGGGAACTGCACAGCATCAAGAATGGATTCATACCAGGCTACTTTATCCGCAATTGTTTCAACTGTGGCATTAATACCCTCAATAATTCTTCGGTATTCTCCTTGATGTTGGTCAGCATCTGCCCGGACATTAAAGGTACCATGTGATGCAGCCTCAACCAGCATTTTTGTATCAGTCGTTAGTGCCTGAAGGTTTTCAAATGCTTTGATAAGATTTGGAACAATCCGATCTTGATCAGATCGTCTCCCTATGCTTTTGTACGTGTCAAGCTCAGAGAGATCACCGATACTAATTTCGATTATTGAATCTGCAATATGATTTACCCTTTCACGAACGGCGTTTATGTTTGAAGCCAGGGTTACAAATTCACCCAAGTATTTCGATTCATCCATTCCTACCGTATGATCATTGACCGCCATTCGCTCAAGGACTGATCCAGCATCATGAAGTGGAGTTACAACAGCATCCATGATCCCGTTCATGCCTTCAATTATCTTTCGATAATCACCCTGATGGTTCGCCTCATCAGCCCTTACCTGAAGTTCTCCATGAGTTGCTGCATGAATAAGGGTATCACAATCACGTATGAGAGACTGAATGTTCCCTTGAAGAAGATCCATCTTTTCATTTGCAAGAACCTGCTTTCCAGGTAATTTTTCAAGAGTTGGGGAGAAATTGCCTTCCGCATATGAACTTAGGATGGTAAGTATCTTCAGAATACTAGAAATGTGAAGGTTTACAACATCATTGTATCCGGTTATAATATCTAAATATACACCCTGATATCGGTTAGTATCTATTTTTGCCTCGATATCTCCTTCTTTTTGAGCCCGGTACATCGTATTGGTATCGGAAATAAGTTGTTGCAGGCTGTCAATACAGGTGTTCAGGTTATTTTTAATCTCATTAAAATCGCCGTTATACTGGTCAGTAATTTTTGGAGGAATATCACCCTTGGCAATTCTATCCATATATTCTGCCGCCACGTTTAAGGGACCGATAACACTATCTAATGTTCCATTTATTCCTTTTGTGAGATCAAATAATTCTCCTGAATACTGACTGACGTCTAACCTGGCATCAAGATTTCCAGCCTGGCATTTTTCTGTCAGTGCGATAATATCCCGAACAGCTCTTCGTTCTGCTGTTTTATCAATATAATATGCAATTATCGAAGATAATGTTCCATTATGATCAAATATCGGGTAATAAAGATATTGCAGGTGTTTTGTTCCGGATGGAACAACAGCATCCAAATCACCAGAAACCGGGCTTTTTGTTTCTATTCCCTCAGTAAGTGATCTCCCAACTCTGTTTTGGACATTAAAATCTGAAAGTTTCATCACGGATAATTCTTCTGCAGACATGTCTGTTAAATTCCCAAATGCCAAATTTCCGGCTAAAATAGAGAGATCCGGACGGACATCAATAATTGGGATTGGTGATTTTTCTATTATAAGTTCTGATTTTCGCCGAATTGCTACCAAATCAGTAATATCAATCATCGTTGCCATCAGACAGGTCTGCCCTTCATACGTGATCAGTTGTAAGGTCACCTGACAAGGGATTATTGTTCCATCAAGGCGTTTATGCTCCCACTCAAAAGTGACCGATTCTCCGGAAAATGCCTTATCAATATATTTTTTCGCTCCTACATCAGAGTAGGTTCCATCGCTCTGTTTTTCAGGGGAGAGTATTGATGGGGGTTTCCCAATGATATCTTCATAATTTTGTGCACGAAACAGTGCATAAGTTGCTGCATTACAATCAATAAATACCCCATCCGGACCTACAATTTGAATAGATGCCGAGGTACCATCAAGAATTGTTTTCAGAGACGCAATGTCCTGTGTTCGAATATTTCCAGTCATACGTAAACCACATCCAGCTAAACGAGAACAATAATGATTCAACTCTTTTCTTTTTCAATTATTAAAACCAATTGTATACATGACTAATCAGAAAATTTACAAAAAAATTGAGAATCTAACACAAAAATTTCTGATAAAAAAGCGACACTGGAAGTAACCAATAATTTTACCAAAAATAAAGAAATATTCAATTATAGTTACAATCCATTAAAGAAAATTATCCTGCCACAAAAATCTTCAAAACCTGATTGTAAAACTGAACTGATGACCAGGCTCCATTACGAACTAAACCCTCATTCCACACATCGTAAATAGTTCTTCCTGACCAAGCATACAGAACTAACTCTTTCACCTCACGAAACGTGGGAAATTCTGTTAATACATCATCCGGAGGAATGGAGTTCAGTTCATCATAATCTGAGCACCAGAGCACAGTTCCATCCTTATCAATAACAACTGAGAATAACTCTGGAGATAATCCAACATCTTTTGCTGCCTGAAGACAGAGATTGTCTGTATCCAGAAACAAAACCATATACTCAATGCCACGGGTGGTTCGAACAGGATAAATGAAAATTTTCCCATAAAAAGGAATTGAATCCCCTGGTAACAACTCAAAAGAAGTATTTCCAACGATCTGCGGTGTCCTTATATCGTTATTGATTAGATCTTCATAAAAAGAATTATTGTTCATAATAACTGATTCAGGATAAGCAGCCATAATTTCTCCATTTTGTGAAATATACAGTGCCGAGCGAATGAGGGACTCGGAATCGACAAGAGATTTGATATCCGATTGAATAGTTAGATTCGTGATATCTGAATCTGTCAGGTTTAATGATGTCATTGAGATGTGCTCATCTATATCACAGAGTCTGTCAACCACAGCTTGCCTGAACCTGATATCATCAGAGATAAGAGAATTTGTATCATATCGGGTTTCTGCGCTCACACTCACCATGAGGAGGAAAAAAACACAAATAAATGCCAGAATATTCATAGGTATTATTCCAGGTAATTATGATCTCTATGTTTGACTCATGATGAATGTGCACTCTGCTTCTGGCTTTGCACAATTTTCTTTTTTACTTTTTCCCATGCAGGAGTAATAAGAAAACTTTCATCCATATACGTAACCATTCGGACAAATTTTTTCATCGGAACTGCAAAGGTCATAACATCAAGAGGAACACAGGGTCGTGCCGATGGATCCATCATTCCTAGAATTGCCTTTGGATCGTCAGACTGTTCTTCATGCCAGGGATAATGGACTATAGAAGAGCATCCCGCTCCCATTGGCATAACAACACCATACAAATCTGCACGATCATAATTTGCCAGGGTGAAAAGGCCGGATAATACTTCAGGTCGTGCAAAAAATATCACTACTGATGGATTATCATCATTATCAAGCAGATCCCATCTTTTAAAGATCAAATACTTCCCCGAAGCGGGAATAATATGGATATTCTTCTGCCATTCATCAACTAAAGCAGGATCTTTTTTATATCGTTCTCCTTCAAGTTTTCCTTCTATGCCATATGAAAGAAAATATGGAAAATCACTAAATGGAACTGACTGATATCCGCAATATCTTTTACCTCCACTACAGGATATGGAATCCTCATGAAATGCAAGAGATGTACCATTCCTGACTTTTGTCAGATCACACACAAAACATCTCCATGTATCGGCGGTCCTAGCTTTTTGGATACCACGAAGATCTGAAGAGAGTTCAAACGTAATGGGGAGAGGCTCTCCAGGAAAATAAGTCTCCCATCGGCTGATAAAATCACTTTTAAAAGGAAGGTCCATACCATCAATACTACGCAACAGATAATATACCTGATGATAGAAGAACAAAAAAGTGTACTCTCATATGACATGGTCGAACATTAATTTTCTCCCAAAACACAAACTCAACCTTTATCATATTCTGATGAAATTCTTGTAATATGGATCAGTCCGAAGAATCTCTTCATTCAGACACGGCATGTTCACTCTTATCTGATCCTTCTCTCTATATTAACCGGGAGTTATCATGGATTCGGTTCAATAGTCACGTCCTGGATGAGGCAAAGGATCCTTCTCACCCACTTCTTGAACGAATTAAATTTCTTGCAATTTTCTCTAATAATCTTGATGAGTTCTTTATGGTGAGAGTTTCAGGGCTCCATCATCAGCTGGCAGAAGGTGTCATAAAGCTCCCACCCGATGGGCTGACAACGATGGAACAACTGGAACGGATAAACAAAGATCTCATCCCATTACTTGATGAACAAACCCGGGTATGGATTGAAGAGATTGTTCCTGAACTTGCAAAATCAGGAATTATTATACATAAACGGGAGTCTCTGGATGAAAAACAACGAAAACGACTTCGGAAATATTTTTACCGGGATATTTTTCCAGTTCTGACCCCCCTTGCATTTGATAAATCCCACCCCTTTCCCTTTATCTCAAACCTTGCCTTAAATCTCGCAGTTATCCTAAAAAGACCCGGAAGTTCGGATGAACTATTTGCTCGGATAAAAATACCTAATAAACTATTTCCACGGCTTATCGAGATCCCTGTTGATCCAGAGAATAATCACCTTAGGGAAAACCAGGAGTTTATATTTCTTGAAGATCTGATTGCTGATAACCTGGATCTTCTCTTTCCTGGAATGGAAATTGTCGCAGCATACCCTTTCCGGGTTACAAGGGATGCCGACATTGAAATCGAAGAGGATGAAGCTGATGATCTCTTAAGCGCTGTGGAGCAGTCTATTAGTAAACGTTGGATCGGAACTCCGGTAAGGATTGAAATTGATAACAACATGATCCCGGCCATCGTTGATATGATGGGTGCAAAACTTGCAAAATACCCCCATATGTTTTACCAGGTGAAAGGTCCGATGGGGATGGCTGATCTCTTTTGCCTATTAAACCTCGATCGACCTGATTTGAAGGATTATCCATTCCTTCCATCAGTCCCGGAATGGTTAGAACGGGATCCGGATATCTTTCATGCCATAAAACAACGTGACATCATTCTTTTTCACCCGTATGAGAGTTTTCAGCCGGTTATTGAATTTTTACAAAAAGCGGCACATGATCCAGATGTCCTGGCAATAAAAATGACTCTGTACCGGACAGGGACAAACTCTCCAATTGTTCAGGCTCTTCTTGATGCACGGGAACATGGAAAAGCTGTCTCTGTTCTGGTTGAACTCAAAGCACGATTTGATGAAGAGAATAATATCGGATGGGCCCGGGCACTTGAGCGGGCAGGAGCACATGTCGTATTTGGAATTATGGGTCTTAAAGTCCATGCAAAACTTTGCCTTGTTGTCAGAAAAGAAAAAACAGGTATTGTCCGGTATGTTCACATGAGCTCTGGGAATTATAACGCAGCAACAGCAAAAATATATACAGATATAGGCATTTTTACTGCAAATGAAGAGATTTCATCAGATGTATCTCACCTGTTTAATGTATTGACCGGATATTCACAGTATAATTCATATAACCATCTGCTTGTTGCTCCTGGTGGAATTAAAAAAGGGATTATTTCCTTAATTGATCAGGAAATTGCAAGGCAGAAAACGCATGGTGACGGGAAACTTATCTTTAAACTCAATGCATTACAAGACTCTGGTGTTATTCGTGCTTTGTATCGTGCATCACAGGAAGGAGTAACCATCCATCTGCAAGTCCGGGGAATCTGTTGTCTTCGGCCAAGTCTTAAAGGAATATCAGAGAATATTACCGTTACAACAATTGTTGGAAGATTTCTTGAGCACACCAGGATCTATTATTTCCATAATGGTGGTGACCCTGTTATCCTTATGGGAAGTTCTGATCTCATGCCACGAAATTTAAAACGACGTATAGAGATACTCTTTCCAATTCTGGATACCGGTATTCGGGATGAGATTATTCATACTATACTGCCAAACCATTTACATGATACAATAAAGACTAGAATATTACTCCCCGATGGATCATATTCACGGGTTTGCCGGGATCAGAACGAACCAGTTCAAGCACAGGAATGGTTGATAGAAAACAGGGGACTATGGAATAAAAACCATCAAAATACTGAGGCTACGAACCAAAAAGACATCCTAATCCCACGGGTGAATAACGTATGAACCGAAGAATTCTGTGATATCCATGAGTTATGAAAAAATTGAAAAGAAATTACCTGAAGAAATTCTGGCATATATCGACGAAGAGTCAATGGTACTAGGGATAACAAGGCAGGAAGCAATCGGACGGCTGATCCAGTCAGTTCATGTTATGAAAAGTGAGACTGAAACCGAACGACTAAGAATAGATCTGAAAGCTCAAAATAGAGAACTTACGATAAAAGATGAAGAGATCTCATTTCTTCGAACAGAACTTCATGCATTACACACTGGTCTCTCAAAACTAGCAGAAAATCTGACGGCTCGGAATAATCATTCAGAGGAGCATGAAATACAGATTTCTATAATGAGAGAGAATATAACTACAATTTCAGATGCAATAAAAAATATTCAAGTCAAAATCGATAAAACTCCAGACAGACCATTTGAGCAACACATTCCCCTGATCATAATTGGTATCCTGGCTGGTCTTTTAGTATTATACCTTATTATCTCAAAAATTGGATAAAATATATGAAATATATACCTTTATCAAGGAAGATGCTCAAGAGACAATAAGACAAAATAAGCACCAATAGAATTCATTTCCTTAAAACTGGCTGAATCCCCCCAAACATAATTATGACACTAACTATACCTTCAGGGTCAGAATTATCTTTTAAAAGAAGCCTGATGGCTTTATTCATTATCATAATACTCATTTCGCTCATATCGATCACTGCAATTTATTATTCAGAGACATCAAAACAGATTGATGACCGTTTTTATAAAGATTTGAACCAGACCGAATTTTTCTTAAAAGGTGCATCAGACCGGATAACGAAGGGACAGATGCTCTGGGAATCAACATATAATAAACCTCTGAGGACAGTATCAGATCTTGTTATTAAAGAGTATGAATCTCATTCCAGGGATCCTTCACAGATCGACCTACATTATATCATTAATCAGACCGATCCAGACTATCGTAACAGGATTGATATTCTGATAATTAATAGTTCAGGAGTAGTGGAATATAGTTCTAATTTGAATGATCTGTACCTAGACTTTCGTAAATGGGTCTCTTTTAATAAGACCATTACAGATATACGGATGAATGATAGTTTTCGTCTTGACAGGGTAGTCAGAGGCTTTGATACAAATAAACCCTGGAGAATATTTGCATATCAACCGACACCAGACCACAGGTTCCTGGTAGAAATTGCATATAATATTTTTAATGATTACCAGACTGAACGGAACGAACTATCATTAAATGCTCTGGTGAACCAGGTGATGAACCAGGACTCACGGGTTTTGGAATTGGACCTTATCGGGAGTACAGGAATGATTATGAGCGAGGTTGATGAGATTCCAATCCCTGCTCATCCTGACGTTGCCAATATTTCCATGGAATTGTATGCAATCCATGGTTCCAGAGATATCTATGATGATGAAAACCAGACCCTTACCAGATATTTTTTTATTGAAAGTGGAGACAGAACAAGTCCTGCTTCTGAATATATCGATTATATTGCTAGAATGGTTTTTAAAACCAGCGAATATCACAAAGAAAAGGGATACCTGTTATCATTGACAATTTCATTACTCCTCATTTCGATATTATTATCTTCTTTGTTGGCATTTCTTTTTTCACGATTTTTATTTAGCCCCATAGAGTCATTACTTGAAGATCTTGATGTAATTGCTGAGGGAGATCTGGACCATCACATACGACCATCAAGACATCAGGAACTCAACCGGATTGCTCAGACAACATCTTCAATGATAGATTCAATTCGGAGAAACATCAGTTCTTTAGCAACATCAGAAAAGCGGTATTATTCTTTGTTTTCGAATGCATCAGATGCAATCATTCTCTGGGATGGGGAAAAAATCATCCATGCTAATCCAGCGGCTTATACAATGTTTGGATGGGATACACAAAAAGAAAGTCTTGAATATTTACTCAACTGCTCCAGCCTGATAACCTCATTGGTAGGCAGTACTCATGAGAACGATAAAGAATGGGAGCAAAGCACAAATATTTCCAGGAAAGGAAAATTAATTGTAAATATTCGGAAAGTCCCACTCATTCTCGATGATGTATCCCTCGATCTTCTTCAAATACGCGACATCACCGAAGAGAAGCGGATGCATGATGAAATCCATCAACTTGCGGACATAGTCAGAAATACCCGTGCAGGCATTATCGCCGGACCAATTGAAAGACCAGATACAGTTAATGACGCATATGTATCAATGCATGGATTTTCTTCTGAAGAGGCTTTGGAAAACGGATTTTTTGGACCAGTTCATTCAGATAGTCAGGGAGACATTCCCGTATGGATTCGGATGGCTTCAGATACTGGTCATTCTACCGGAGAAGCGATTCGAGTCAGAAAGGACGGAACTCAATTTCCAGCACTCCACGATTTAACCATCATTACAAATTCACATGGAGAAAAATACCTTATTCTTAACATCCAGGATATTACATACCAACTTCAACTCTGGAAGCTGACGCTTGAAAAGGAATCACTATCAGATTCATTACGCCTTCTCAATAGTATTCTGGCACACCTTCCGGATCCGACTTTTGTTATTGACACAAGAGGCAGGATACTTGCATGGAACCGGGCAATGGAAGATTACTCTCAAACCCCCATGCAGGAGTTGATGACAGGAGAAAAGACCTATTCATGTGCAGTATATAAAAACCAACGCCCTATCCTGATTGACAAAATATTAGATTCTGCCCTTGATATCTCAAAATATTATAGTAACGTAAAATATGAAAACGGAGTCATATCTGCAGAACTTGAACATATTACGTCGACAGGAGTGAATCGGCATGAATGGGCAGTTGCTGGGCCATTGTATGATAGTAAAGGAAATCTGGTTGGTGCAATAGAAACAATAAGAGACATTACAGATCTGAAGTTCGCCTTAAAGAAGCAATCAGAACTGAATAATAAATTAATGCTTCTTTCTTCTCTGACCAGACATGATATCAGAAACAAAGTTACCATCATCGATGGGTTCAGATTTTTTGCAGAAACTGAAACAAATGATCCAAAAGTAACCGAAATATTATCACATCAGAAAAAAGCGGTAGCAGATATTGGGAAATTAATCGACTTCAGCAAAACATATGAAGAAATTGGTATACATGAACCTTCGTGGCATAATGTCCGGCAATTATTTGATTGGGCAGTACGGCAGGTTGCAATTGAACTCAACTATTCCTGTGACATTCCACCTCTTGAGTTGTACTCAGATGCTCTTATTAAACAGGTATTTTATAACCTTGTTGAGAACTCAACCAGACATGGAGTAAACGTAACTTGTATTCGTCTTTCATTTGAATCAAATGCTGAGGAGGGTCTCTTACAGTATGAAGATAATGGAGGAGGAATTCCTGATGATGATAAAGATAAAATATTCTTAAGAGGGTATGGGAAAAATACTGGTCTCGGTCTTTTTTTGATAAAAGAGGTTCTTGCCATTACTGATATTAGCATTTCTGAAGAGGGTACATATGGGACAGGTGTCAGGTTTGTTTTCCATATACCACATAATCGATATCGAGTTGGAGATACAGGAAAGGGAGAATCATGAAGGACGAGGCGAGTAAGATGGACCTACAATCATTTCCGTCCGAACAGATATATCGGCGGTTACAGGCTGTGGAAGCGAGATGGTAGATCTTGTTTCACGCTGCCCCTGATCCAATTATTATCGGTGATGAAGATGGAGTGTTGGTGTGTAATCCCCGGTTTGAAGAAATCACCGGACTCTCTTCAGAACAGATCATAGGAATTCCCATATCCTCTCTTCCTAGGTGTAATACTAATTCGGATAATTGCGAATCCCTGGTGTATCACTGGTATCACCCAAAAAGGGAAGGAAAACGGTTCACCTGGGAGTTCACAAACGTTCTTGGGAACCAAATTTTTCTTGATATGCAGATCAAATTCGTGGAGATTGAAGACAATATGCTCCGGTTTTGTATCGGACGGGATATTACCTGGGAGACCAGACTGCTACAGGATCAGAAGATCGCAATTTCACAGATTGATAAAAATATTGCTCAGTTAGCTGCTTTGAATGATGAGATACGAAATCCCCTCACTCTGATATCAATGAGTGCAGGTATTGAAGAAGGACCATACCAACAACGCATTCTAGAAGGTGTTCGGTTGATCAACCGTATTGTAGACCGGTTGGACCAGGGATTTACAGAATCTGAAAAAGTAAGGAGATTTTTGAGGCGAACCATGGATGAATTTATGCCTGAAATTGATGAACAGGATATCACGTAGTCCCATGCGCCTGGAAGAGTTTATCACCCCTTTATTTCCACTGGAGACACCAAATTTTTTGCTAATATCCCGATTATAACGCCTGGGTAAGAAACCACATACCAAATATAACTAAAAGAAGTCCGCATCCAAGTAAGATTCCCCGATATATTCTATTGTCAATTACTGTTTTACTCCGGTGAATACCAACAGAGACAAGAGTAAACCAGGCAAGATCCGCTGACCAGTGCCCACCAATAAATGCAAGTAAACCTGCAATTCCTTGAGAAAATGAACTGAATAACAGGGCACTCCCTACAGAAAACCACCAGATCCAAAAGTAGGGATTTGAGATGCTGGTAATGAGTCCGGCAAGAACAGGGCCTGCATTTTTTCCTTCACAGTTACCAGATAACAGGGTTGCATTTCGGGCACCAAGAAGAGTCATCCCACCAAAAATTACAAGGGCAACCCCTCCGATTCCAGCAATTACCGGGCGATAAGTATCTGATACGGTTGTGACTCCTGCCACTATAAGCAAAACAATTCCCATTTCTGCAATAATGTGCCCAACCGTAACCCGTGGCCCCCCGGTCCAGCCGATACGAAGGGCTGAATGAATGGTTGCCACCAGTGTTGGTCCGGGAGCGAGAGCACCGGTCAGACCGATGATAAATCCCATGAGAGCAAGTTCGGGGATCGTCATGTATCCATACATGTATGTGTCTGATACGATGAACACTATACCCAATGTTGAAGATCTCTACAGATGGTGCATCACGGGGAAATCCAGGAGCTGCTGCCTGTTCGTATATAATCAAAGATGAAAATGGAACTTTGATTGAATCATATGTTGAATTTTTAGGAGAGACGACAAACAATGTTGCGGAGTATACAGCCATAATCAGAGCCCTTACCAAAGCACACTTGTATTCAGATCCGTACCTGACAATTTACTCGGATAGTCAGCTTGCAATAAGGCAAATAACCGGTTTATACAAAATTCATAAACCTCATCTACAAAATCTTTATAATGAGGTGAAAAAACTGTCCGCTCAATACCAACACGTATCATGGGAACATGTTCCAAGGACGAATCCGGACGTTGCACTTTGTGACCTATTATGCAATGAAGAGCTTGACCGTCACTGTATATAATTCCAATAAATTATAAAACTAAACCCTTCTGAATTATAATCTTTCACGAAGAGTTATGATACATGGTGGCATCGGATACCAGGCTCCTGGTGGTTGATGATGATCCCGGAATCCGGGATTATTTAACAAACCGGCTCTCAATGGAGGGATATACAGTCCATGACGCAGAAGATGTTGACAAAGCATTGAATGTTCTGCATGATACTCCGGACATGGATCTCATCCTCCTTGATGTCATTATGCCAGGTCAGTCAGGATTTGATCTGTTACGAATGCTCAAAGCTGATCCTCAATATAACCATATTCCAATCATTATGGTTACTGCCCTTGGTCTTGTTCAGGATAAGGAACTTGCATTCCGGCTTGGTGCAGGAGATTATCTGACAAAGCCGTTTGATACGAGAGAGATGCTCGCACGGATTAAAACCCACATTAGTTTGAAACAAAAGACCGACGAAATTACTTTAAGTAACCAGATCCTGACGACAATGCTTGCTACTGTACCGGGCATTGTCTATATGAAAGATGCAGAAAGAAAATTTTTGCATGTTAATCAGTTATTTGAAGAAATTTCCGGGAAAAAGGCCGCAGAGATCACTGGAAGATCAGATTATGACCTATTCAACCAAAGCCTTGCAGAATCGTTTAGCAGGTATGAAGATCTGATTTTTAAACATGGCATTCCTCACCTTGAAAACCTTGAAGAAATCAAAACCGCATCTGGTGATACAAGAAGTATTTTTTTCCGTCGTCAACCGGTGAAAGATTCGAAAGGTGTGATCTCTGGCCTTGTTGGTGTTGGTATAGATCTTACAGAGCAGGTAATACTGCGTAATATTCTATCAGATCGTGAGGCATTTCTCTCTACTCTTGTGAACACATTTCCTGCACGAATATGGGCAATAAACACGGACAATCTCTTTACCCAGCAAAACTCAGCCCATATTGAGCGGTGGGGAAATCTGATAGGAAAGTGTATTGATGATATTCCAACCGATGAAGGAGTAAAGGAGGATTGGAAAAACCGATGCAAAACCGCATTGACAGGTAAGAAATCCCTATCTTTATTGCCGGAAGAACCAGGCGTTAAGGGGTCAGCGTTCCTGTCATGGACACTTCCAATCAGCCAGAATGATGATATTATTGGTGTACTTGGAATCACCATGGAAATCCCAGATGGGATGATTCATGAGATTGTTGCTCTGGAAAAAGATAGAGGTGAATAGTCTGTTTCCAGATAGGAGGTTTTGAATGGTCCGCATTTTAGTGGTTGATGATACCAGGTTTATGAGGACTATTCTTGTGAATATTCTTACCGAAGATGGTTTTGAAATAGTAGGAGAAGCGGAGGATGGCCAACAGGCTGTCGAAATGTATCTTACAACGAAACCAGATCTGGTACTTATGGATATTATCATGCCAAAGATGGATGGAATGATGGCGTTAAAAACAATTCTGGGGATAAATCCGGAAGCTAAGGTTTTGATGGTTACTGCTATTCAATCTATTGAAATGGCAAAACTGGCATTTAAATGTGGTGCCGTAAGTTATATCATGAAACCATTTCAGAAACAGGGTATTCTTCAGGAGATCGAAAAGGTTCTTCTGTGAGACCTATACGTAATTATATTACCATGATGAATCTACTATAGTGCACTGCTCATGATTTAGATACATGCTTTCATGGCATACACTAAGTCAGAACACCATAAGTAATTTATAGTTGATGTAAATATTCCCCATTCATTAGAAGGTTTACATGTAACTATTATTTCGAATTACAATCGCTGTACTGCCCTTATTGGAGATGTGGTATTCTGGATATAGAAAATTCCCCCCCGATATCCGTGCTTTTTGTTGACGACGAGCCAAGCATGTGTGAAATTGCACGCATCTACCTTGAAGAACGGCTCGGAGGATGCATCATTACTCCGGTTACCGATGGCGAAACAGCTATCCAACTAATCGAATCTCATTCCTTTGATGCAATAATTGCAGATTATGAAATGCCAGGCCTTGATGGGCTGGAACTGCTCAGGAGAGTTCGAAATAATAATGACATGACTCCTTTTCTCGTTTGTACCGGAAAAAGCAGGCATGAGGTAGTGATTGAAGCACTAAACGCTGGTGCTGACTTTTATTTGCAAAAAGGAGAAGATCCTTATGTATTATTTACCGAGATGAAGCAGCTGATTGTCCAGGCAGTGACGAGAAGGCGATCAGAAAAAGCTCTTGCAAAGTCCAGAAATTTTCTTGAAGAAATCATTGATTTTCTCCCAGATGCTACTCTTTCAGTTGATTCAACACAAAAAATCATCGCATGGAACAGGGTAATGGAGGAACTCACCGGGATACCATCAAAAGACATCCTGTTCCAAAAAAGAAACAGTGTAATTAACCGATTCAAATCACCAGGAGCTTTATCACTGATTGAACGGGTTCTTTTTCTCGGAGAACAGGCCTCTTATATTTCTGGTGATTCAGATGAAGATACCAGAACAATAACTGAAGAGTATCATAGTTTTTTCGGAGAGGGAAATGATAATGACAGATATTTCAGGATAACAGTTTCTCCGATACTATCAGCAGATATGGAAAGAATCGGATTTATTGGCTCTGTCCGGGATATCACCCTTCAAAAACGTTCAGAATATGCATTAATTGAAAGCAGGGAAAATTTCAGGGCCTTGGTTGAGAATAATACAGATATTGTAATGAGGTTTGACCTTGAAGGTCGGCATAGATACGTCAATCCTGCAATTTTGCCATATATTCCTTTTGATCCAGAATACCTGATTGGGAAAAGATATTCTGACATCATCCCTTATTTAAAAGATGGTAAAAAATGGGATAATCTGATCCATGAGGTTATTATATCTGCAAATCCTGTAGAGATGAATATATCATTTCAATCCGTGAAAGGTCTGGTTACTTTTAATTGGCGCTTGTTCCCTGAACTGGACATGGAAGGGAGAGTAAGATCAGTTCTGTCAATTTCCCGTGACATTACATTTCAGCTTGCATTTGAGAAAGAAAAGGAAGCATTATTATCACAAATTGAACGTAATCTTGGAGAATTTGCCATCCTGAATGATGGGATCAGAAATCCACTTGCAGTAATTACCGGATGGTTGTCAATGATGGATTCTATACAAGGAAAAGAACGGGACACACTCATGCAACAAATCCGGGAAATTGACCAGATGATCACCCAACTGGATAGACGATGGGTAGAGTCTGAAAAAGTGCTGGGATTCCTGCGACGGCATTATGACATCCAAAACAGGTTCCTTCCAGACCAAAAATAGAACATGTGCGGTAGGTTTTGTATAGCTGCATCACCCGGAGAGTTGTCAGAACGTTATAGGGTTCAAATTCCTGATACATATATTCCACGATACAATTTGGCTCCTGCAGAACCAATGTTGTTTATTTCGAAGGGAGATGACAGCCCCTTAGCGGAAATGGGAACATTCGGTTTTATGAACGGATTAAAAACCCGAATTATCAATGCAAGATCAGAAACCGTTCTCGAAAAACCACTCTTCAGGAAAATCAATGAAACTGGAAGATGCCTTATTCCTGTATCCGGATATTATGAATGGCACCATATATCTGGGCAGAAAATTCCATATTATTTCTTTCTGCCATCTTATCCTATCCTGACATTTGCCGGCCTTATGAGAGATACCGGAGATGTGAAAGAGGTAGTAATTCTGACAACCGCTTCAGAAGGAAAAGTGAAAATCATTCATCCCCGGATGCCCTTTATTATCCCGAAAGAAGCTGAAAATGACTATCTTGCCGGATGTGATCCAGAAAAAATTTGCAAAATCCCTCCATCCGATCTTTTGATACATCGGGTGTCTGAAAAGATCAGTACTCCAGGAATAGATGGTCCGGATCTTATTCGTCCGATATCAAATCACATCTCCAACCAGACTACTCTTTTTTAATTCCTACTAAGATAAAAATTTAATTATCGTTTTTATGAATGACCCTGGGATCTTCATTCTCCAAATGAACCGGAAGAGTGAGAGTAAATGTAGTACCACAATCAGGTCCTTTACTTGAGACCGTGATCGTCCCATTATGTTTTTGGACTATTTTTTTACATATCGCCAGTCCAAGTCCAGTGGATGTTTTATCATGGCGAGATCTGTCTGATTTATAAAATTCTTCAAAAATACTCTGCTCTTCACCAGGTAACAGACCAATTCCTGTATCACTAACAGTAAGTGTCATAATATTATGAGAAATATCAGCTTTTATTAGGATAGTTCCACAAGATGGTTTTGAAAATTTTATGGCATTTGAAATAAGATTGTCAATGAGTTCCTGGATAAGAATCTGATCCCCCCTGATTATGCAATTATCAGGGATGTGAACAGTCACTGTAATCCCGGCATTTCGAATTGATATGCGGTTGATATCAAGGACTGTTCTGGTAGTATCTGCAATGTTTACATTTTCATTTTCCGGGATATAATCCAAAGAATTCAATTTTGCAAGTTTCAATGATTTTGAGCCAATGTTCTGAATATGCCTCGCGTTTCTTTCAATGATCTGTAAAATCATATCATGTTCTTCGCCAGATATCTCATAGAGACGAGGCAATAATCCTAGAATTGGAGTGAGAGGCGTTCTTAGATCATGGCCGAGTTGCATGATAAAATCGTTTTTCTGTTCTAATAACCGAAATACCTCTTTTGTCCGTTCATGAACGATACTATCAAGATTTTTATTTATCCGAAATAATTCATCCCTGACAACCTCTAACTCATGAGTTCTCTTTTCTAGTTCCAAAGTATAACTTCTGATCTTCTGTTCATTCTCTTTCCGTTCAGAAATATCAGTTACAATTCCAAATGATCCGATATATTTCCCATCATCTGATAAAGAAGGGGATGCAGAGATTTCTGTAAAGATGAGATTATTTTTACTTGTAAGCAGAGAAATTTCATATCGTTCCGATATGCCATGATGACGATTACTCATTTTTGTATCAAATAAATCATAGTTTGAGGGATGAATGATGTCCCGGGCATGTTTACCAATGATTTCATCTGGAGTCGTCTCTAGTATCTCAGCCATACGGGAATTGACAAAAGTTGTGATCTCGTTTTTATCAACGATCCATATTCCTTCATTTAATCGTTCTACCAGGGTCTGGTATCCTTCCTTGCTCTCCCTGAGATATTGCTCTTTCTCCTGAAGATTTGTGATGAGATCGTTAAGATGAGTAATTAATAGATTCAGACTGGCCTCTAACTGAGTAAACTCAGCGCTTCCAGAATATGAGACACGATGACATAAATCTCCATGGGCTATTCGGTTAATGTCATCAATTATTTTTCTCATCGGGCGTGTAATGTGATTTGCCAGAAAATATGCAATGAAAATTCCGAGCAATATTGCAATAAAAGAAACCAGAACATGATATAATTTTAGTGAGTTCAGGTGAGCTTCTCTCACTGATGTGTCATATTCAATTCTTGCAACAAGGTCAAGCATATTTCCAGAAACGGTGCTTTCATCAGAAATTTCAATAAACTTGTAATAAACCTCTGAATTATTTACAGGATCTGATATCCATGTCCGGTTACCTCTTTCGAAAGATCCCTTAACAAAATTGATAACTTCTGAATTGGGTAGAGTTCTCTTCCCGTCACTACTCCAGAGGATCCTGTTCATTGAATCATATAATGTCAATGAGCGGATATGTGGTGTATCATTGACAAAAGTTCTCATCACCTGAGCATATGAGAAATTCTTTCTAGCAGCGTCATAATCCCCTATGAGATAGGAAATTTCAAAGAGGTACTGATGATCTGGAGTAGGCTGATACGCAAATTTTCGCGAATTTTTTGCAGAGCTGAATCCATAAACTGCACGATCTGCTTCAAATACTGATCCGTTCCGAATATTAGAGATGTCTTCATACACGGCAGGCCAGATTTTAAAATCAAGTCCCAGATCACCCGGATAGGTGGTATCAATGACAATACCAGAACTGTTAATAATATAAAAGTCCGCAATATTTCGTAATGATGGGTTTAATTGCAATTTTAAATGGGTCAGGTTCATCAGTGATGGATCATTACCAGACTGGTTATATGCTTCAATAAAATATCCAAACTGTTCCTTCATCGAAGCATCAAAGGTATGGTCAAATAATAAAAGTCCCAGGTTTATAAGTTTTAGAGAATTTTCAAGATATTGTTCATTGTGGCGGACATCATTATCCCATTCATGCATCAAATGCTGATATGTCTGATCAAGAATCAAAACAGATATTATCCCGGTTACAAGAATGAATATCGTTGTAAGGACCACCATTACCAGGACCGGCAGAGAAATATGTAGACCTGAATCAGTCCCTGGTTTCATTGTGGTTCCTAAAAAAATACTTTAAAAAGATGAGATCATTCTTTTCTTTTAGCAAAGAATGCCTTTGATGCTTTACAACGGGGGCAGACCCAGGAGTCTGGAATCTTTTCAAAAGGGGTCCCAGCTGGAACTCCATGCTCAGGATCACCAAACCGATCATCATACAAATATCCACATTTCGTACAAACCCATGAAGCCATAAATGAATTTCTGCCTGAATAGATAAAAGGATCGTGATCTGATATTATCAAGCCAGATAAAACTAATTTCTTTTTTATTTAGTGGTTATCAATATGATAGGTAATGGGATTACTTTCACCCTGCACGTGATACATTTAAATACCTAACTAATATACGTTATGGATCAGGAGTAAAAGGTCCTGAATTTACCATATGGGTAATGTTTTTTCATATATATATGAAAACAGCCCTGTTCTGGAGAGTAATCATGTCAGAAAAATCAAATGTTTGTCAAAGTTGCGGCATGCCCCTTTTGAAAGGTGAAGATTTCGGAACTGAAGAAAATGGAAGTACATCTTCGATATATTGTTCTTATTGTTATCAACAGGGATCATTTACCGATAAAAATGCATCTTTTGAGGGAATAGCAGAACATGGTGCTCAGATCATGTCACAAATGTATGGCATGCCCATTGAAAAAGCCAGAACATTCGTGATTGATCAGATAAAAACTTTGTATCGGTGGAGTGGGCGTATTGCACCTTCTTGCCAAAGCTGTGGCATGGCAATATTTTCTGATACTGATGCTGGTACAGAACATGATGGCACTTTGAGCTCATTATATTGCACTTATTGTTATCAGAATGGAGAGTTTACCGAGCCAGACCTTACTCATGATACAATGATAAAAAAATATGCTCCAATCCTGGCAAACCAATTAGAGGTTCCATCTGATAAAGCAGAAGAGATGGTTAGAGTATTTACTTCTGGCCTATCAAGATGGAAAAAATGATTTTTATTTCTATCCCAATGTGACAACGAGCATTGCTTCTGCATCTACCAGGGATTCAGCTGGATCTCCATAGTAATAAGAAACGGTGTCACCCGCCACAAGAGTATATATATTCAAACCATCCGTTTTTGGAACTAAGTAGTCTTCCAAAAGATTTCCATTTACTTTTACAAACCAGATTTTTGTCGCAGTCCCAAAATATTCATTAATTCCATCAAGAATTAATATTCCGCCTTTATGCATCCCGCGATCATCAATACTTATGTTTTTAATGAGGCCTTCTTTTAAAAGAAGATGGAGAAGACCGATGGGTGTATTAACCGGGATTTCATAGTCCATTCCAGAATTAACCGTGATATTCACGGTACCCTCTGGGAGTGCATATACACCAGAGTAAAGCATTCGGTCAGGCTTTTGAGAGGATTTCGTGGGTTGTGGAGTTGTTGTGTTCTCTCCGGTCACATTTGGTTCGATTAACGTGTTTATTGGTTCACTATTTGTAGTATTGGATACCGTGAGATTGGCTGTGGGGGTTCCATTCGGAACCGGAGTCGGAACTGCAGTTACTTCTACAGTGGGAGCAACCGTTGGTGCCAGAGTCGGAACTGCAGTTATTTCTACAGTGGGAGCAATCGTTGGTGCCAGAGTCGGAACTGCAGTTATTTCTACAGTGGGAGCAATCGTTGGTGCCAGAGTCGGAACTGCAGTTACTTCTACAGTGGGAGCGACCGTTGGTGCTGGAGTTGGAACTGCAGTTACTTCTACAGTGGGAGCGACCGTTGGTGCTGGAGTTGGAACTGCAGTCACTACTACAGTGGGAGCGACCGTTGGTGCTGGAGTTGAAACTGCAGTCACTACTACAGTGGGAGCGACCGTTGGTGCTGGAGTTGGAACTGCAGTCACTACTACAGTGGGAGCGACCGTTGGTGCTGGAGTTGGAACTGCAGTCACTTCTGCGGTAGGAGCGACAGTTGGTGCCGGAGTCGGAACTACAGTCACTTCTGCGGTAGGAGCAACCGTTGGTGCCGGAGTCGGAACTGCAGTCACTTCTGCGGTAGGAGCGACAGTTGGTGCCGGAGTCAGAACTGCAGCCACTTCTACGGTAGGAACAACGGTTGGAACCGGAGTCGGAACTGCAGTCACTTCTACGGTAGGAGCAACCGTTGGTGCCGGAGTCGGAACTGCAGTCATTGCCGGAACAGAAACCGGAACTTGAGAAATAACATACTGACCCATTACTGCGGATGGTGATAATAATTGCATGACACCGGTTTTACTCCCCACCTGCACCCAAATGAAAGCCTTTGCAGAGCTGGATGGCAATGTTGGGTCTCCATATGCGAACAGGACATCATCACCATCTTTTAATAAGCAGGTGTTCAGTCCTTCACGCTTTGGGAGTAAATACTCTCTTAACTGAATACCATTTACCAAAACATACCAGGCATCCTGATCAGAAACACTGAATGAATTAATCCCATCAAGAGTAAATATCCCCCTTTTATCAAGCAATTCGTCTCCAATATGATATTCTGCAATCATACCAGTTCCTGCAAGAGCCTGAATGATCCCAAGTGGACTCATAGCTGGAACTGGATATAAGACACCTGAGTCTGATCTGATCGAGACATTCCCATCCCCATAGGGGATTTGGCCGGAAAAAATCACTATCTGGTTCTGAACTGGTTGTATCGATGTTCCTGCACCAGAACATACGGGAAATATTATGCAAATTAACAAAATTACCAGGAAAATATGCTTATGTGATCTTGATATACCCCATATCTTCATCTACTTCCCATCTCCTCTGACGTTAACCACATTGGCTGTAAGAATGGTAGTCGGCAGAATATTTAAGCGATTTGGACCGAGAATACTTTTTCAGAGAAAATATCTAAAAATAGACATAAAAATACCATAAGCAAAGGCTACATTTATTGAAAGCGGCATATATTCATATGGAGTATACTCGCAATGCCTGAATTATCAAGGTTATTATTCAGGAAAGTCTCTCTCCCGGAGTACCTGCCCGGGTCATTATTTCTTCATCCGATGCCAGGAAAATATGAAGATATCGCAACATTTGAACATGAACTGAAAAAAAGGAATATTAATTATATTATCTGCCTGCCTGACATGGATGAAATAGCAGAGGTCTCACCACAATACCTGACCTACATACACAAACCAGACCGTGAGATATCCATAGAATGTTTTCCAATATCAGATTTTGGTGTACCCGAACATCCGGAAAAATTCCTTGTTCTTGCAAAAAAATACTCCCAACTTTTAATCAAGGGTGAATCATTATTAGTTCACTGCAGAATGGGAATTGGCAGAACCGGATTGTTCGCAGTTATTCTCTTAATGACTGCAGGAGTCTGTAGAGTTGATGCTGAGCATATCATTCGTAATGCTGGTGCCGGTGCACAAACCTATGCTCAAAAACAAATTATATACTGGGCTAACGATCACCTCAATGAGCCAGAAAAAAAGTGAATGCACGCTGGAGTAATTATATGAATTTTGGAGAATCGTTTCTTACATCTGATCGTTTTGCCAGTGAATTGGGTATCGTATATGAAGAATCAGGAGCAGGACATGCAACTCTTTCGCTTAGGATATCATCAAAACATCTGAATGCGCACGGAACGGTGCATGGAGGTGTAATCTTTACGCTTGCTGACTGTGCATTTGCCATAGCCTGCAATACTGATGATGTACCATCTGTCGCAATTAATACATCAATTTCATATATGAGGCCAGTATCAGGGGGAATTCTCATTGCTAAAGCCTCTGAGTTTAGTAAAACAAAAACACTTGGAACGTATTCAGTGGTCGTTCTTGATGGTGATGAAAGAAAAATTGCACAATTCCAAGGAATGGCGTACCGTATCCAGCCTGATACCAGATAAAGAACATAGTTGATCTATTGGTAACCATAGTGCTAGGAGAGAATTTGCCTATGTTTTTCTTTGTTGTAAATATCTCATTTTTTTCGAGAGCATGAGTCCGACAGATGGATCTCCACCCAGAGAAAACGCCCGCTCATGGGCGATAGCAGCCTCTTCAAACCTGCCAGCATTCTGAAGAGAATCTCCTTTTAAAAACCAGGCTCTGGCATTAGTATCGTCATGAGCAAGTATTCGTTCATATGCAGCGGCGGCAGCATTGTGATCAGCAGTCATCCAGAGGAGTTCAGCATACAATGACCAAGCTTCAGAATTATCAGGAGCTTTATCAATAACCCTTCTGACCATATCAAGAGATTCTGGATAATTGTCTGATTCATACAATGTTTTAACCCTGGCAAGCATGAGACCAGGATCATCAGGAATCTGTCGTAATGCTTCTTCCACTGCATGAGCAGCTTCATCACTTCTTCCTAAAGCCTGTTCAATTTCGGCTTTCAACTTCCAGGCGTCCGCATTATCCGGATCGCGTTCAAGAATCTGGTCAAGAGTAGGAATAGCAGAGAGTAACTCTCCGGATTTTACCAGACTTTGTGTATACCGGAAGAGCAAATTTGTATCATCCGGGTGGTATAATGCCGCTTGAGACAGGGCATTAGATGCCAACAGGTATTCTCCCATGTTGTATAGTGCCCTTCCTTTCATCTCCCAGATATCAGGATCATCAGGAACTACCTCAAGGTATTGATCCAATTTTTGAATTGAAAGATCACATTTTCCACTTCGATAGAGTGACACACCTAGTCTTCGGATAAGATCCGGATCATCATGCAAAAATTCTGATGCTTTCAGGTACGCTGCTGATGCCAGTTCATACTGGAGTAATGCTTCATGAGCAGCACCCTTTCGTTTCCATAACTCCCCATTTTGAGAATCAACCTCCAAAACCTTCTCAAGAACTGATATCGCCTCTGGATATTTTCCTGCTTCATAAAGCACGATACCTTGCAAAGATTGGAGTTTCTTATTATTCGGTGCGTATTTACATGCCTGGGTAAGGGCATGGGCTGCTTCGTCAAATAATCCCTGGGCCCGTTCGATTTCTGCCCGAAGGTGCCATAGGTCAGGATTCTTCTCATCATTTACTAAAAGACGTGTAACCCGGGCATATGCTTCCCGAAATGAACCGGTATGGTATAATGCACGGGCATAACCAATCAGAACAGCAGGATCACTTGCATCCGGTTCACTGATAAGAGCATACGTCTGACAGGCACCCCGGAATGATCCAAGTGCAACCTGAATGGTGGCTTTTAGTATGAGTGCACTATTTGAAGAGGGAACTAACTCAAGAGCTTTTCCAATTGACTGTAAGGCATCAGAATAGGCCTTTCTTGAACTCTGCACATCGGCAAGCAAGTACCAGGCCTCATATGACTGATCATATATCTGAATAGAATGTTTCAGGATAAACTCAGCTTTCTGAAGTTCTCCACGTGAAACCAAGGCTTTTCCATGATAATACCAGGCCTGATAGTCATCGGGATGATTGTCTTCAACCTGTTCAAAACAGGTAATTGCCTCAGGAAACTGAAAGAGTTCAAGAAGAGTCAATCCGGCCCAGAACAATGAATCATTATGATCTTTATCTAGTTTTATGGTCTCTCTGAAATGATGCAAAGCAGCCTCATACTGCTTAAGTTCGTATTGAGCTACCCCCAGTAGAAATAGTACTTCCGCATCCGGACCAAAGAGTTCTATAAACCGTTCTGCCCCCTTAATGACCTTCATATTCTCATGCTCGTAAGCCAGAGCATTCAGATAAATAAGCCAGCTGTCGACAGGAATCGGTCCGAATTTACAAGCTCGTTCAAAGGAGTTCACCGATTGATCATATTCACCCAATTCAAAACTGGTAATTGCATGATTAATCCAGGATTCTGGACGAGCGTTTTTCGTCTCACCTGCATGTTCAAATGACTCCAGGGCAGCAGGGTGACTATCCATAAGCCGAAGAGCAAGTCCTCGCTGATTCCAGGCAGTTGGGTTATCAGGCTCTAGTTCAAGGGCTTTTTCATATGCTGCCACTGCATCCTGAAACATACTTCTTTCAGTCTGCGTATCGCCAAGCATTATCCAGACATTTACCTTCCGGGGACAGAGCTCTGTTGCATGAGTATACGCTGCAGCAGCCCGGCTGAATTCGTACTGTGCAGTTGCAACCATCCCGATACCTATCCATGCATTGACATTTTTCGGATTTAATTTTAGAGAATGCTGAAATGATTTCATTGCATCCTTTAACCACTTAAGTTTGTACAAAGCCGCACCATGATTATGCCATACTGATGGATTATCAGGTCCAAGTTGTAATGCACGGTTGAAAGCCTGTAACGCACTCTCATATTTTTTCAGGTGCATGAGCGTGAGGCCATGGTTATTGTAAAAGGTAACTGATTCCTGGCCTTCATTTATTATCTGATTTAAAATATCGGTTACTGCGGCTTTATCATCCGATAATTCAGCTTTTAAAATTGAATAGGAATATCGGGTATCAAGATCCCAGGGTTCAAGCTTTAAAACCTGTTCATATGCATTTGAAGCCTGGGCAATCTCTCCGGAATCAGCAAACAAATCAGCAAGCATCCTCCAGGCATCAGCATATTCAGGATCAATTTTTACTGCCTTTCGCAGTTCCTCAATCGCCTGATCCCGTTCATCAAGATGAACAAGGGCATTTGCCAGGCCAAAAAATGCAACAGGATCATCAGGGTTTATTTCAACGGCAAATGAATAAGCGTCAAGTGCCTCTTGAAATTCACCAATTTGAACATGACAATACCCCTTTAGGACCCATACTTCTGTTTGTTCAGATCCCCAATCAATGGCCGTTTCAAAGTCACTGAGTGCTTCACGGAATTTTCCTAAAGCAAGATGGCAGGCTCCCCGGTACATCCATGCCTGCTCATTTTCACTCTCTCTTTCAATGAGATGGGATAGAACGGGGATGGCTTCTTTATACATTCCGACTTCGTGCATTGACATACCAAGCCGGAGTTGTGCATTGAGATTGTCCGGATCATATTTGAGAGCATTCCGGTACATCTTTATAGCGTCACGATGGCGCTCTTGTTTTGCAAGGACTATTCCAGTCTGAAACCAGAGTTCTGAGTTTTCCGGATCAATACGAAGTCCTTCTTTAAATGCGTAATACGCCCGGTCTTGTTGATCCTTTTTGAGGAATGCCATCCCCATAGATAGCCATTTCTTGACTTTCTCGTTCGTTCCTGCTTCTTTAGCCAGGGTTATCCTCCAGGATTGTTGTATGTGTGAATTGAAGGAATAATAAAATGCAAAACCAACCAGGATAAAATGGGCGGTTTGTATTTATAACGAAGTGCATCACATGTCCGGATTTTGGCTCTCAAATCCACCACTTCTCGTGTACTATGTAGTGCACTATAGAATAGGTGGATGACATCAGGAATATACTATTCCAATAGAGGTTCCCCAGAGATCTATTATAATACTAGGCTAAACTTCCGGTATTTGTTCCTATAGAAGTTTTGAAGACCTTGATGATACCTATGAAATTACAACGAACATTACCAGTGATATGATTATATAAAAAACCTGGTTCCTGCCACATATATTCATTTTTTATCAATGGTGCAGGTTATCCATTCCTGGTTAAAAGTCGGCGCATACTGGTTATAAAACTCAATGGCAGGTTTATTCCATTCGAGTACCTGCCAGAGAACTCCATTTAAATTTTTCTTCTGCGCATCGTCCAGGACTGCTTCAAATAGTTTTTTTCCAATCCCTTTTCTTCGATATTCCCTGGTTACAATAATATCTTCTAGATATAATCTCTGACCTTTCCAGGTTGAGTAACGAATGTAATATAGAGCAAAACCTACAATGATTCCAGATATTTCAGCAACATGTGCCCACCAAACTGGACAATCTCCAAATCCTGACTCTTCAAAATGGCTCGAAGTTACTTCAACCTCATGAAGAGCACGCTCATATTCTGCAAGTTCCTTGATTAGTTCCAGAAGACGAGGACAATCTGTTCGCACTGCTGGTCGGATGGTTAGATTCATTTATCCATATCCTATTTGTCGCCACCAGATTATATTTGATAAAGATCCAATTGCAAAGAGATTGGGAAACATATAATATGACTTCACCAAAATCTTTTTCTGAGCTTACCGATTCACTCATTCGGATTATTCATCAGGCTGTTGCTATTGAAAAAAAGCCGGTAGATTTGGGGTATGGTGATGTCCTTTCTGCTTCTGAAATTCATCTCATTGACATTGCAGGGAGATTTCCTAAGGAAAAACTTTCGGAAATTGCATCCTTACTGGGCATCACAAAAGGGGCCGTCACACAGATGGTCCAAAAGCTTGAGGAGAAGGGATACATATGCAGAGTAAGGAGCAGTGAAAACCGGAAGATCGTTTATCTTGATCTTACCCCCAAAGGAAGGAAGGCGTTTTTATGGCACACCGATCTCCATACCCGACTGTATACAGAATTTTTTAGGGAGATATCAGATATGCCGGAAGAACAGATTCACGGAGCAATATCTATCCTCCAATGTTATGAAAAAGTTATACAGAGAAGTATTGATATCCGGGAAAATTCTTCGAATTCAGAATCTCTCTTTTTTTGGAACTTGAAAAAATGAGTTAAGAGCAGAATGAATTCTTATAGTTTAGTGACTAAACTATTTTGAGACTATGACACTATCAACAGAACTGCTCCTAAGTCCGATTATCGAATCAGACAAAGAACCAATCATCGCCTTGTTCAATTATTATATTGAACATACCTATGCTGCCTTTCTTGAAACACCACTTCCCTTGTCATATTTCGATGCCATAATGCCGGTTATTGAGCATTACCCTTCAGTATCGGTAAAAAAGAACGGAGTATTGATCGGGTTTGGATTTTTACGGCCCCATAATCCCATGCCGGCATTTCGATATACTGCAGTTATCTCATACTTCCTGAACCCTGAATATACAGGAAAACGGATTGGATCCATGATGCTGGATTATCTGATTGAGAAAGCACGGGAGAAAGGAATAAAATCAATACTTGCCGAAATTTCTTCTCTCAATCCGGGAAGTGTAAAATTCCATGAAAAACACGGGTTTATTCACCGGGGACAGTTTGAACGGGTGGGTGTAAAGAATGGTAAAGAATTTGATACTATCTGGATGCAAAAAATTATTAATTAATAAAAAAGCCGAATTCAGGGATACATCTGCTAATTATTTATACAATAACGATATATAAAAAATAGATTATAGGCAATTGCCAATTTTTCTGAAATACTGAGGGATGAGGGATGGAACGAGTGAGTGTATCGTGGGTTTTTAGAGCATGTATGCTTTTTATGCTCATGTTATCATCATGGGGTGCAGTATCTGCTGCAGATGTATCTGGAACATATGAACCGGGAGAAGTTATTATTCAATATAATGACATTGGTTCAGGAACAGCGGTGGTATCTGTTGCTTCTTCATTGAATGCACAAATCGGGGCAGAAACAAAACTTACAGAGGAAATACTTGGAGTAAAGGGGCTTCAAGTAGTGAAAGTTCCGGATTCCATGTCTGTTCCCGAGGCTGTGGAGTATTATAAGTCCAATGAATATGTTGCTTACGCAGAACCAAACTATATAACATACCTGCCAAATCCGACAGATGATTCAGGTATAACAGAAGAGAATCTGGATATCGCAGATGTGCCAATGAACTTCCCTAATGATCCAGGTTTTTCTTTACAGTGGGGATTATACAGCAACAATACTACCAATGTGAGCACAGGCAGGTCAGATATTCATGCACCTGAAGCATGGAATGTATCCACCGGATCTTCTGATGTTATCGTTGCCGTAATTGATTCTGGTGTAGATTACAATCACGAAGATCTGGCAGAGAACTGTTTAAGCGGATATGATTTTGTAAATTCTGACACTGATCCCATGGATGATAATGGTCATGGAACTCATTGTGCTGGAATATTGGGAGCTGTAACGAATAACAACCTTGGTATTGCAGGTGTCAGTTGGAACTCAAAAATTCTTCCGGTGAAGGTCTTTGATGCTGCAGGCACGAGTAATACCGTTCTTGAAATACAGGGAATATTATATGCCTCTGAAATGGGGGCAGACATTATCTCATGTTCATGGGGTACATACTACAACAGTGAAATTCTTAAGGAAGTTATAGATAATACTCCTGCATTATTTGTCTGTTCATCAGGAAATGATGGGTATGATACCGATAAAATCCCCCATTATCCATCCGGGTATGATTCTCCGCATGTCATCTCAGTTGGAGCAAGTGACGAATCCAATCTAAAAGCATGGTTCTCAAATTATGGAGTAACCACTGTTGATCTCATGGCACCAGGAGTGAGTATCTATAGTACAACCCCGGGGAGTTATGGATTCGAAGACGGAACATCAATGGCAGTTCCATTTGTTGCAGGAACGGCAGCTCTTATTAAAAGTGAAAAGCCAGCCAATGAACCGGTCCAAATAAAAAATTTGCTCATGAGTACTGTTGATAAGAAGTACTGGCTTAATCAGAGTTGTGTTTCAGGGGGGAGACTCAACGCGTATAATGCATTAAGCCAGGTTCTTCCGTTGCAGGCAGATTTTTCTGCAAATCCTGCTTCAGGAACAATTCCACTCAATGTTCAGTTTACTGATCATTCTACGGGTGAGCCGACAAAGTGGCATTGGTCATTTGGTGATGGTTATGAATCAACCACCCAGAATCCGGTTCATCTCTATATGAAGCCAGGAAGATATTCTATTACTCTGACGGTTTCTAACGAGGGATTAAGCTCAGTCGCAGAGAAAGAGAATTACATCCATGTAAAACCACCATACCAACCGGTTAAGGCTTTCCCTGATGGAACTGGAGGTAACTATCCAACACCAACAGATCCGGATGATGATGGCCTCTTTGAAGACATCAATGGAAATGGATGGCTTGAATATGATGATACCAAACTACTATTCAATCAGATTCTTTTTGCTATGAAAGAAGAACCAATAGGCCAGTTTGACTTTGATGGAAGTGGATTTATCGGATTTGGTGATGTTGTAAAATTATATCAGATGGTGTAGGTGATGGAGATGAAACAGACAAATACTATCAGAGTGCTTGGCGTACTGATCCTGATTGCTGGGCTGATGGCACCGGTATCAGCATACTCACTCCTCTTTTTTAACCCCTCGGTTGTCGAATCTAATCCAGGAGAACAACCGGAGATAGACCTCATTATGGAGGGATGTGATGCAGGATTATCAGGGTATGCCTTATATCTCACCCTTGATAACCCATCCGTTGCATCATTTGGTGAGATAACGTTCCCATCATGGGTGTCGATGAATAAAGTTGAACATATAAATAGCACTACTGTCCTCATTCAGGGTGCAGATCTCGGAAATCAGGTTGAACCTGCCCTTTCCATTTCTAATCTTGCCAAGGTGACCATCCATGCCCTAACTGCAGGATATGCAACTCTGAGTGTTCAGCCAGTTATCATTGATGACGATCGGAATGGCAGGTATGAAACGGTGAGCAAAACAGCAAGCATCGTTATATCAGGGGCAGGACCAAACCCTATGATACCAGCTTCACAGTGAGACGAATTATATGAAACAATTATTCGCATATGAAGAAAAGGCAGGCAGGATAGAACTTTTCATAAGGATTATTTATTCATTCATCATTGGAATAGTCCTGATGGTATATGGATTTGTTGCAGGTATCTGCATGTTGATCCAGTTTATTGTCGTCCTCATCCTCGGAAGGAGATCTCAGGGTCTTTCAGATTTTATCCAGGGATATCTTGAATATTATGTACACATACTGAGTTATACCTCATTTATGACTGATGAAAGACCAGGAATTCTTCCAACATCTGTCATTATCTACGAAGAAGAGAAACTATAAATCCGGTCACTGTAAGAAATTCCCTCATGGCCGGCATTATTATCGATGCCAAGGTTGACCGGATCCAGGTTCCGGAAAACCTTCGATATTTTCGATTAATCGAAGAGCAGAAGGAGCGGTGTGCAGAAATTGGATGTAATGGCCAGATGTTTAAGTTCGGCCTTGGACAATCGCCTTTTCCGGTTCCCGCACCGCTTCAAAAAGCTCTCTCGCTTCATAGTGGAAAGGGAACATACGCTGACCCAATCGGGAACACTGAGCTTCGGGAAGCAGTTGCTTCATTTTATAAAAAAAACTTCAGGCTTGATATTGAACCATACCGGGTAATTACCGGCCATGGTGCAAAAGGTCTCATATTTTCTCTTTTTACCCTGTTGACTGGTTCTGTTATCATCCCGTCTCCCGGATGGCTTGGATACCTGCCTCAACTCCGGATTCTGAATGTTCCATATTATCGGTTATATACTCATGGTGCAGGAAATTTTAAAGTCCGCCCAAATACCCTCGAAGCAATGCTCAAGGGTCTGGTAAAAACTCAGCATCTGTTAATACTGAACAATCCTGGAAATCCTACTGGAGCATTGTATAGCAGGGAAGAACTGACAGCAATTGCTGATGTATGTAGGAAATACCATACATTCATCCTTTCTGATGAAGTATATGGCCTGCTCACCTATGATCCAGAATCTTTCGTGAGTATGGGAGAGATCTACCCAGAGGGAACTTTTGTTATCCATAGCCTTTCAGCAGGAATGGGAGCAGGAGGATTCAGACTTGGGAGTTGTATCATGCCAGAAGGAAGTAGTCCTGCTATTATCAGAGATGTTGCAAAAATTGCAGCAACCATCTACACAAGTTCTGCAGTACCAATCCAGGAGGCAGGTATTGCAGCATATCGGTCAGAAAATGAGATGGATCAATACCTGGATGCTGTGAGGAATATTCTTCGGATTATGACAACCAGACTTGCCCGCCTTTGTTCAGATACTGATGGTATCAGAGTCACCATTCCAAAAGCAGGGTTTTACTTCATGATTGACATGAATCCAATGGCAAACCTGCTTCAAAACGCAGGTATCATGTATTCTAATGATTTAGCTCCTGCTTTAATCTCTCACCCATACCACATTGCCACAGTTACGGGAGAGGCGATGATGGCCCCATATGGAGATTTTTTCATCAGAATTGCTGCAACTGATTTTGATGGAGAAGAAGCACTCCTTGAATATTTAGAGCGGTCACCTGCGTCAGATGCAGAAGAAGAGATATTTTTCACGAAATATGGTTCAGATATGATTGAAGGTATCAGAATGTTTAAAAAATGGGTTACTGATATCAGGGATGGATCATTCAGGTTTTCAGCACCCTGATAATATCAGACTTTCTTTTTCGGAGTAGTGATACTAACCGGATAATCCGGTTCTACAAATAATACAGAAGACTGATTTTTATAAAATCCAATTCCCTCTTGTACTCCAATCTTCGAAGGTAGTTCAATTAGATGAAGGCCTGCCAATCCATCAGCAGTGAAATCTTTGACTAGAGTTGCATTTAAGGATGCATGAGTCTGGTTTGCATATACTGACAGATTTTGTCTATCTGGAAATGCCTGGACCTTGAACTGAACAAGCAGACGGGAATTATGCGATGTTAAATTATCCGACACTGCTGACAAAGATGCAGGTTGTGCTGCAGTTGAATTTGATGTGCTTTCGATTGAATAAACAGCATTTGGTTCAGCATATTGAACATACGGAAGTGCCTGATAATATGAAACTCCTTCTTTTACAGTCATACCAGGAGGAAGTTTTACCAGCTGCAGACCGGCAAGTCCAAGATCGGTGTAATCTGTCTCAACAGTAGATCCGATGTATGTATGTGAAGCATTTGCTGCAACTTTCATTGCAGATGTATTCCACAATTCCGGATTAAACCGGACTAACAGATCAGCCTGTATTGATGAATTTTCTCCATCAGGTATCTCCTGAACAGGTAATGATCCCCCTGAACCCTTGGTAACATTATCTGCAATGACAAATACCCCGAAAATAACACAAACCCCTAATACCAGCAAAAGGCCAATTGAAATTTGCATACTCTGCTTATTTGAATTTGGGAGATAATAGGCTTGCCGTATCAAAACAATTTCCTGATAGGAAGTCAACAATCATATATGGCTCATCCGGAGGGGACTCATACATACCGGTTTGCTTCCTGCATGAACACGCTTCCCCCATCATTTCTTGATGAACTCTTCAGGGTATCTGCAGTACCTGATATCATATCCTTTGCCGGAGGTCTTCCTGATGCATCACTCTTTGATGTTGAGGGAATCAAAAAAGCAATGGAATCAGTATTTGATGACTATGGTTCTATCGCTCTCCAGTACACAACTACCGATGGATACCGTCCATTACGGGAGATTATATCCAGGAGATATTATTCACGCCTTGGATTGCATGTAAACCCTGACGAAATTCAGATCCTCAACGGATCTCAGCAGGCACTTGATCTTACAGCTAAAATACTCACAAATCCAAACGATAAAATCCTAATTGAACGTCCCGGCTACCTTGGTGCAATTGAGGCTTTTTCATTTTATCGTCCATCTTTTTCATCAATTAATCCGGATACAGAAGGTCCGGACCCCGCTGAACTAAAAAATTGCATTCAATCTGATAATCCAGTTTTTTTCTATGGAATCCCAAATTCACAAAATCCTTCCGGTCTGACTTGGTCAGATAAGAGAAGAAAAGAGGTTGCAGAGATACTGTCAGAAAGTGACTGCCTGCTTTATGAAGATGATGCATTTGGAGAACTCTTCTTTGATGGGAAAGCCCGAGAACCAGTGATGAAATACCTTCCGGACCAGGGGTTGATGAGTGGATCATTCTCAAAGATTATTGCTCCAGGACTTCGGATAGGATGGATTCGTGCTCCACCTCAGGTCCTTTGTGCGTTTAACAGGGCAAAACAGGCAGCAGACCTTCATTCAAATCTCTTTTCCCAGATGGTCATGACACAATACCTGGAAAAAAACGACATCGAACAGAGAACAAGAATGATTGCTGCGAAATATGGTGAACGATGCAGGCTCATGATTGACCTCATCGAGGATCTTCTTTCGGATTCAATTCACCACACAATACCTAGTGGAGGCATGTTCCTTATGCTCACATTACCAGGATCGATGCATTCAATGAACGTATTTGAACACGGTATCAAAGAAGGCGTTGCTGTAATGCCCGGGATTCCGTTTTATATCGATGATGGAGGAAACAGCGCAATACGACTGAATTTCTCTGCATCATCTGAAACACAAATTCAGATCGGCATGGAACGTCTGGCCAGGGTTTTTCATCGTTTGTAACCCCAATCTTCTGATGAGTTGAAATAGAGGAATCAGCAACATGTACACTATGGAAAGCCGGGCTGATAACCGGGTAGATGATCCGGCAAAGAAAGCATATATTGAAGGCCTTAAAAGATACAGGGATGGTGACCTGAAAGAGGCATGTGTTTTCTTTACCAATGCAATTGCCGGTGGAATCACAGATTTCGATATTTTATATTACCGGGGGATGTGTCACCTTGACACAGGACGGTATCCTGAAGCACTCACTGATTTTGAAGTTCTTGTCAGGCAGTTTCCAGATAATCCGGAGTATATATTCCGCCGTGCCTTTATCAGATATAAAACCGGCGATGTACCTGGAGCTATCAGTGATTTTAATCAAATCCCGGTAGATTATAATGATTTTTCGATCAGATGGCACTACCTGTCTGTCCTTTATTACAAGACAGGTAACTATGATGCAGCTCTTGAAGCAATTGAAAAAGCGCTGACTCTTTTTCCAACTATGCCAAAAATTTGGTTTAATGCAGGAATTATCATGCAAGCCGGTGGACTTTCAGATCGTGCTGATCTTGCTATTTCAACAGCAGCGCGTCTTGAACCAAAACTTGCATCCGCAAAAAGGGAAATTCTGGAATAAGGAAATGATTAGGAGTATTCAACTCTCCTGATCATATTTCGAACTAGTACAATCAGAATCAGACATCCAGCGATAGATGCTGCCATTACTGCCCAGTGATAAAGTGGTGCCACACCAACAGCAAGAAGCACTATAAGATTAATGGGATTAGACGGAAATGCCAGAATAAGTAGCAATACAATAATCACTGCTGTTGAAAAGATAAACTGTGCCTTTGTCCGGTCACGATAAAAGACAGCTATGGTTGCAGCAATCAAAATCAGGGCTGCTGATGCAAAAACGACATGCAGTAAAATCTCGACAAGAGCTGCAATCCGTATGCCATTGATCGATAATAGAATCAGCCATAAGATCACCTGTACCGGAATTATTGCAATGCAGGCCAGGATTTTTCCGCATACAATATCTTCAAGGGTAGCTGATGAGGTCCGAAGGGTATCAAGTGTCTGTTGCTGATACTCTTCTGTAATAAGGTCAATAACAAGCCCTGCAGAGATAATTGCAGGCATAAATAGAAGCATGGGTATCAGAAGCCCATATATAAACTCATAAAATGAATTTTGAGCCACCGGTCTTGAAACTGATACCTGAATGGGTTCAAAATCAAGTCTGTCTTTTCTTATATCACGGAGTATCTCCTCATATTCCAGCAGAATATCCTTTATCTTCACCTCAATGACTGTTGACTGAATATCATTACTGATGGTATACAAGGTAACAGTAACAGGATCCTCTGCTTCAGGAGGGGACTCAGAAGTCCACAAAACTGCAGCCAGTTTTCGTTCTTTTAAAGCCCCGAGAGCTGTAGCTGCATCCATCTGATAGGGAATAAATGATGGTTCCCGAGAGAAGAGATCAAACAGGATGGTATCATTTCCAATGAATCCTACGCCATATTGAACTCCGGTTACCCTTCCATAGACAGATGGATCGTACATAGCTGAAAGACCTACCATCAGAAAAGAAGAAAACATGGCAATGAAGAGCTGTAGGAGTATTGCTAGAATGATCGTCTTCTCTGAAGTAATACTCCGAATCTCTTTTTTAGCGATTGTCGTAACAAGACGTTGCTTCACCAGACCCACCCCCTGAGAAGATAGAGATTGTATATACTATGGACAATTGTTGCAAGAACAATTCCAATCGGGAGTGCATTTTTTCCCCATATTTTTAGCACCGCACCGGTGCAGAAGACAGTTCCTGCATGAAGCAGAAATGGCATCCACAAAAGGCCGAGTGTAAGAAAGAGCGCTGCACCAAAAATTGAATCTGCAATCTGTGATATCGTAACAAAAAGGAGTAATTTTTCTCCAAGTAAAAATCCAAAACCAATCAAAAATGAGGCCAGGATCACAATCTTCCAGGACATGGGAGGATAACTGTGGGTTACCAATGCTACAAATCCTGCTGCTTTTACCAGCTCTTCGGTGAGTGCTGCAAGCACCATTATCAGGATCAATGAAAAGGGCATTGGTAGATTGAAAAAGAGCACGAGATACATCATCTGTGCCATGAACACAAAAGGAATTGTCATGACGGATATCAAAATAAGCGACAGGTACCAGTATCTGTTTGAAACCAGAGTGCCGAGATAAAGTGCCAGTGTGTCCAATAAGCTCTTCTCGGTAAAGAGTTGTTCTTCGTGAAAATTCCGGATACAGATACCAAACAGGATGATACTTGTCAGGTAAAACAAGGCTGTTGAATAGACATAATCAGTCAGAGTATAGCCAGTCCCATCAATTACATGCACAACCAGAGTAACTGGAGAGAGAAGACTTACAATATGCACATTTGCAAAAATACTTGGAAAGAAAAGATACGAAGTTGCAATTGTTGAAAAAAATATTGATATAAACGAAAGTTCTTTGTAACTTCTGGATACCATCCCAATAAAGAGAGCAAATGATAAGAAAAATAGGATTACCGGAACCAGAGGCAATATCGCAGCAATGTCGGCTTTCACGGAAAAAAGAATAATTGACACAATAAGGAGCATTCCAATAGCATAGGGGAGCATCTTTCCAAAGACGAGAATTATTGGTTTTACCGGGGATGCGATGAGTGCTTCACCCTGCCGGAGAGTCCGTTCGTTCATGATGCTCATCATAAAAAACTGGGACGTAAAGTACAATGGAAAAATGAAGACAAAAATAAATATGATGGTATCAAAGGGAAGTGGAGGAGAAAGCATGGATGGAACCCTGAGTTCTCCAAGGGCTTCCTGTTGAGAGAGTATATCGGTATACCGCCCGAGCTGATCAGATCCTCGTGCTGCCTCTTCTTCAAGCTGTAATCGAAGTATCTCCATATCAGCAGGCACTATTCCGGATGGAGGAATGAAATCAACTTCCGGCTCATCAGGAACCGGTGGAGTGGCGGATGCCTGCCTGGGTGCAGCCAGCTGCTGGCCGGTCTGGGTAGCAAGGAAATCAAGTTCGCTGACAACATATTCACTATCAACCCAGAGAGGGTATGCTGCGAAAAGATCAGTCTGTTGGCGATACACATAATCCTGATATGCCTGATAATCCCGCTCAAAACTTTTTTGAGCGGCTGCCCCCTTATCCCCATTTGCCCGGAGGAGTGATCCGGCCCTGATGGAAAGATCCAGACCGAGCGACCGGATATTTACTACATCTGACGGAAGAGCATAGACCACATATCTGGGATCGCCTCCGATAATATCAAGGTATATCTGGCTGTCAACGCCTATCCGGTATATACCATCCTGTAGATGGATCCCCTGCTGGGCAGTAAATCCACTTACACCGACAAGAAGGACGAGGAGAACAATCGCTACTGGCAGTAGATCCCTACTCATCGTACCCTGAAAGCGTTTAATTTCCCATCTTGCTATGGTCAGAAGCTGTGAGAGAGCCTCCATTGGGTGATAGTTCGCCGGGATGGTATATCAATGCTTACCGTAACTCTTTAAAGGAGAGAAAACAAGAGGAGGTTACTCAGTATGATTGAAGCATCGTTCCTTACGAAAATATATGGCGATGTAGCGGCTCTCTCTGACGTTTCATTTACCTGCAGGGAGGGTGAAATTTTCGGGATTATCGGCCATAACGGAGCTGGAAAGACAACGCTTCTCAAAATCCTTTCAGGTCTTATCCTTCCAACATCAGGATCACTTGACATCGGAGGCATGGATCTTATCAGGGATCCAATGTTGGTGAGATCACAGATCGGGTATCTTCCGGAGGAGTCAAGACTCTATGAAACGATGCTGGTTCCGGATTACCTCCGGTTTTTTGGAGAGATCTACGGGCTTGATCGGGTTACCATACAGGCCAGGGCTGATCTCTTGTTGGCCCAGTTATCATTGCAGCCCGATGGGAAGCGTATTGGCAATCTTTCAAAGGGGATGAAACGAAAAGTAGCCATTGCGCGATCACTTATTCACGATCCTTCAATCCTGATATATGATGAACCAGGATCAGGTCTGGACCCGATGACGACCCGGTTTATCATTGAATACTTAAAGCAACTCAGAATGGTTGGAAAAACAATAATCCTTTCTGCCCATAACCTGGCCCAGGTAGAAGAAATTTGTGATCATGTGATGATCTTGAAACGGGGTAAGGTTGTTGTATTTGGAACGATGCCAGAGCTTCGTGAACAATTCGGATCCATCAGGTATGAGATCTGGTTCATATGGCCGGATGGATCAATACCTGACATAGATTCTGAGCAGTCTGGCAATCTCTGGGTTTCCGTTGCTCACTCAATAGAAGAACTGAACGAAATCACGAGTTCGATATCGTCTAAAGGTGGAACCGTTGAGCGTATTGAATCTAAGTATCCCTCATTAGAAGAGATTTTAGTAAAAATTGGAAAATGAATCAGTAGAAGATCCGAGCCATTTCATAAAGTTCAGGATCAACTTTTTTCTGGGTAATTGCATCACTCAGAGGGATGGGAACGATTTTGTCTCCCTGAAGAGCAACCATGACGCCATAATTTCCTTCATGCAACTGTTCAACAGCTTTTACCCCATACCTCGTAGCAAGAACACGATCATGAGCAGTTGGCGAACCACCTCGCTGCACATGACCAAGGACCGTTACCCTGGTTTCTGAACCAATCCGCTCTTCAATTGCCCTGCCAAGAAGATGACCGATACCTCCCAATTGTTCATGCCCGAAATCATCCACTTTTGATGAAGTCGTTGCAAACCCGGTCATATCCGCAGGCTTTGCTCCTTCAGCAATTACCACAATTGAAAATTTTTTCCCTCTTTCACGGCGCTTTTTCAACCCCTCACAGACATCTTCGATATCAAAGGGAACCTCCGGGATCAGGATCTGATCTGCACCACCAGCAATTCCGGCCATCGTAGCAATCCATCCTGCATGGCGGCCCATAACTTCCAGAACCATAATCCGGTGGTGTGATTCAGCAGTTGTGTGGAGGCGGTCAATAGCATCAGTAACAATCGCAACTGCTGTATCAAATCCAAAGGTGTAATCGGTTCCTGATAGATCATTGTCGATTGTTTTTGGAATACCGACCACCGGAATGTGCATCTGGTGCAAGCGGGTTGCAACACTGAGGGTATCATCTCCTCCAACGGCGACAATAGCATCAAGACCAAACTTGCGGATATTTGTCAACATCTGCTGTGTCTGCTCTTCGCTTTTTAAAGGATTTGTTCGGGAAGTTCCTAATATGGTTCCCCCTTTTGGAAGTATTCCGGTGACTGAAAATTCTGTGAGGGGTTCTACCTCCCCTTCAACAATTCCTTTCCAACCGTTCCGAATCCCGATAACTGTGTAGTCATATAGGTGTGCAGTCTTTACCACTGCACGAATGACTGCATTCAGCCCGGGACAATCCCCACCACCGGTAAGTATTCCAATTGTTTTTATAGATCCGGTTTTTTTAACCATGATAAATCTTTACTGCATCTTCTACAGAGGCTCCATCTACCGTTATAGCATAGATGGCATTACACATCCGTACCGCTTCATCCAGTGGCTTCTGATGGATATTTCTGCCGGTTGCATTCCCGGAACATCCTCCTATGTGAATCTGCTCCCAGAGCTGGGTAAGGAATGTTGATCCATCAACACTCGATCCTCCGGCACAGACCACCTTTGTTCGTCCTGCTGCAAGCGTGGCCTCTTTAATCAGCTCAGCTGACGAAGCACCTTCAGCTTTAGGTGGGTTGACCTTTACAAAATCAGAACCCAGACATGCGGCAACTCCTGCTGCTCCAGCAATGAGATGTGGATCTTTTTCATTTCCAACAGCTTTCCCACGCGGGTATATCCAAAGTACAGTAACAAGACCATTCTGGTGTGCTTCGAAAATTGCCTGTGCTGCAGCACTTAACATGGCAGATTCATACTCTGAACCTAGATAAATGGTGTAACCAATTCCAAGGATATTGAGTTTACTGCATTTTCTGAATGCTACTACCTGTTCGATTGTATTAATGAGATTTGAAAATGGTTCATGTTGGGCAGTTGGAACCAGGTGCGTTTTTGAATTAATCTTAATGAGATAGGGAATCTTTGGATAGTCAGCACCATATTTTGCAATGAGTCCTAACTGTGTTGCAAAACACCCAATTTTAGATTTTGCCGCAATACGAAAGAGATGTTCAGGATCATTATCATCCTGATGAATTCCGTCCCCATAAAAGTCATCATTCAGATGCTCAATCTTTTGATCTCCGGCAAAAAGCATCAGGCGACCGGAATCATGAGTTATCGTCTTCAGATTTTTAAGATACGTATCCTGCTCACTTTTTGGAACATCTAGGGGAACAGCAAAGCCTTTGCTCATGCCATTTCTCTCACTTTTTGGACAGATAAACATTCCTTCAGAAACTCAAAGGGTCGGATAGAAAAGAAGAAAGAGGAGATTGTGGTTATCTGACTTGAATGACCTTTTCTTCACTGTTACGAAGCCGTGTACGTATCCAGGTCATGGCGTCCAGCTTATTTTTAAATGCTGCAATATTTACTTGCTCGCCATCTTTCAAATGAGCCCGAAGAATCGCTTTTTCAACGATAACCTGGCCCTTTCGCTCCTTCGTCACTTCGACAACCAGGAATTTTGAAATGTAATCAAGATTAATTACCTGGGTTCCGACATCAAGCCATTTGGGCATATATTGTTCCGACTATCCAGAAAATGAAATGCGCTTATATTCTGTATCTTTTAAGATCGTCACTTAATTATACGATCTCGCGCCTGGTTAATAAACTCTATACCCTCACGCCGGATCTCTTCACATACCTGAACTACATCTCCGGTAATCTGATCCAATTTTCGCCCCAGGTGTTGCCGCCCTTCCTGGCTTGAGATCAGGTCACTTCCTGCAGACAGCAATTCATCTATCCCCCGACCAATGAGCCCTGCTGCTGAACGGAGCCTGACCTCAATATTTTCTTGTGGTTCAGATGGAACTTGCTCCTCTGGAGTATTTTCAACCCATCTTCCATTTTCAAAATGTCCCCCCGATTCTCCCATACTAGTATTTTTCTCCCGTGAATTTATCAATCCTTGTGTTATAATGTCCATTTCATCGTGGATAATTGACCTACGATCTTTGTAAGATCTGATTATCACTGAAGAATATCCGCTTTTCAGGATATTTCGCTTTGTTTAAAGTCAAACAGAGTTCTCTGAACAGGGTCAGGATATACAAGTCCAAAACATCTGACACCGATAAGCCGTACTGGTTTCGTATCCCACATATCAGTAAATAAACCATATACGGCTTTTTCTATGATCCTGATATCCCGGGTAGGTTGCATGAATGTGACCGACTTTGTCCGCGTAATAAAACCCGGATATCGAATCCTGATCCCAATGGTGCGCGAATAAATATTTCGTTCCTCAAGTTCTCCCTGAAGAGAATATATCATCGTTTGCATGGAGCAGAGGATCGTATCAGGATCTGATGTGTCTTCAAGAAATGTATGCTCACGACTTATCGATTTCCTTTTACCTGAATTACGGAGACCTTCCCGATCAAGACCTTGCGCAATCTGATACAATCGGACTGCATGAGATCCAAAGATGTCTTGGAGTACCTGAATATTTGTTGTAGCAATATCGCCGATAGTATGTATTCCGGCATCTGTTAATGCTAGTTCAGATTTTTTTCCAATACCTGGAATTGCACCTGCAGGAAGATGAATTAAAAAGGGAAGCAAATCTGTAGGTGAGACGATTGTCATACCATCCGGTTTATGCAGCTCAGACGCCATTTTTGCATATATTCGGGAAGGAGCGATGCCAACCGAACAAGTCAGACCCTCCTGCTGCCTGATTGCTTGTTTTATCGCGGTCGCCACATGAGCTGCTTGTTCGTATGTTACACAGGAAGTAAGATCCAGATACGCCTCATCTATCGAGACCTGTTCTATTTCACCGGCAATATTTTGCACAATAGACATGATTCGTGCTGAAACCTGAGCATAAACGTCCATTGAGGGAGGGATAAAAACCGCTTGAGGGCATAACTGGTATGCACGTGATATGGGCATCCCTGAATGAAGACCATATGCCCGTGCTTCATATGAACACGTGCTGACAACACCCCGCCCCTTCCCCAGCATGGGATCTGCTCCAATGACAACAGGAAGACCAGCTAAATTCGGATTATTCCTAATCTCAACAGAAGCATAAAATGAGTCCATATCTAGATGAACAATAATGAATTCTTCCATCTGATCCAGAGTGTATGACACATGAATAGTCAGGCATCAGACTTGAGCCTTATTATCAAAAGGAAGTAGTCAGAATATGTGGTTTTGCGAAAGTGAAGGGATTTATTAATTTGACCTTAAATATAATATTTTCAAAAAATATTGGCGAATTCCCATTAATTAGAAACAGGACAAAACCCATTTTTCACTTTCACCCTGTTTACCATAACCTCTTAAACCCTCATTCTGACTAGGTAGGTGTGCAGGAATGTGCCGGAGCATCTCAACGAAACATAAGTCCCCCAAACCCCCCACATGCCACTATATCCCACCTGATACGATTTGCTCCGGAACCAGTGCTGCACAAAATATCACCACCTTATACTCTATCATGTTATTCTCTCCTTTTCAGTTTTTACCAGAGTCATGTAGACGAATACTCTTGACCTGATATGACAAATATATAGAATCATTCATAGCCCATTCCGGGCACCTGATTGATGAGGTATACACATGACTGATACATTTGGTTCCGGATGTACACCGGATAAATGCGGAAGCTGTCCTGGTTGTGGAGGAGATACGATTGAAAAAATATCCCTCCGGGTAGAATGGAAGCATAAAGGAGAGACACCTGAAGATCCGGATGTGATTACTACGGTCATCAATGATCTCGCCAGTGAACTCATCGTTTCAGGCGTGGAACTGACCTATATCAACAATACATTTGGAGCAGACATTCCGGAAAATTCATCAGCATTCTTGATTAATGGCCATCCACTGGCAGAAATTGTAAAACTTGAACCCGGTGAAGTCACAAAAGAGCTCTTACGGAAAGGTATATTTCAGGCACTTCTTCAGAATCTCTAAGAGATAACCCTTATCTTATTCGTATTCTATACTCACCTTCAGGAAGAACCATGGAGAAAATACTCCTCCCTGAATTTGAAGGGTACCAGATTCTGAGCAGGCATGAAATTCCTGTTCCAGATTATCTTTTTGTCACTTCGCATGAAGAAGTGCTTACAGCAGCGGAGAAAATCGGATATCCTGTTGTTATAAAGGTTGTATCTCCCCAGGTAATTCATAAATCAGATGCTGGTGGAGTTGCTTTAAATCTCACCTGTCCTGATGCTATCAATACCGCGCTTGTGCAGATGGATTCCCGTGTTACCACAACCATCCCAGATGCTGATATTCGAGGGTATATGGTAGTGAAAGAGATCCCTCAGGGAACTGAGTTCTTAATAGGGGGGAGGATTGATCCATCATTCGGTAAAATTATCACCGTTGGAATGGGTGGAATCCTGGTCGAATTGCTCCATGATTTTTCCATGCGGGTTCTTCCTGTATCCTTAGATGAATATCGTGAGATGATCCGGGAAATGAGTGGATATAAACTCATAACCGGATTTAGAGGGAGAAAACCACTTGATGAAGATGCCCTTGTCACCCTGCTCCAGAAAGCCGGAACGATGTTCTTTGAAGACGAACATATAGTAGAATTTGATATTAATCCGGTCATCCTCTATGAAAACGGGTCATATGCTGTTGATGCACGAATCTATGTCAGGACCGGAGAACCGGAAATTGTCCCAGTGCGTCAAGAGCTACCACCTGTCCCAGACATTCTCCATCCTTCCTCTATTGCAGTAGTAGGTGCTTCCCGCAATCCTGGAAAAGTCGGGTATGCAGTCTTTCGAAACCTCCTGAATTTTAAAGGGAAATTATATCCGGTCAATCCACAAGCTGAAGACATCCTCGGAGTTCCTGTATTCAAATCTCTTTCAGACATTCCGGATCAGGTTGAGATGATAGTCATTGCTATACCTGCACCAAAAGTTCCAGAAATTATAAAAGAAGCCGGGAGCCGGGGAGTGAAGGTTGCTGTGATTCTAACCGCCGGTTTTCGAGAGACAGGCGAAGAAGGGAAAAAGATCGAGAATGAACTCCTCAAAATAGCACGGGAGACAGGAATCAGGATAATTGGTCCGAATTGTCTGGGAATTATTATTCCTCCTCTTGAACTCAATGCAACTTTTGATGTTCAGTCCCCTCTTTCTGGTCAGATAGGATTCATATCTCAAAGTGGCGCGATCATTACCACTGTTCTTGACTGGTCAATCTCCCGTCGAATTGGTTTTTCATCGGTCATTAGTGTAGGTAACCAGAGTGACATGGGATTTGTGGAGTATTTGCAGGTATTAGACCAGGATCCCACAACTTATGCCATAATTCTGTACGTAGAAGAGATCCGGGATGGGAGAGATTTTCTAAAATATGCTGCGACAATGAGAGGGAGAAAACCAGTCATAGCCTTAAAATCCGGTTCTTCGGTCAGAGGACGTGAAGCAGCATCCTCACATACCGGATCCCTTGCCGGAAGTTTTGAGACATATATCGCTGCATTCAGACAGGCAGGTGTTATTCCAGCATTTTCTTTAAACGAGGCATTTGATATTGCACGACTGGTTGTTTCTGAAGGGTATCCCCGTGGAAAACGAACCATCATATTGACAAACGCCGGTGGTTTCGGTGTTCTTGCATCGGATTATGCAGAAAAATATGGTCTTGAAATGATTAACTTACCGGATGCTGTCTATGATGAACTCAATAAACTTCTTCCCGATCTCTGGTCACATAAAAATCCGGTAGATCTCCTCGGAGATAGCAATGCTTCCAGGTTTGCCCGTGTATTTGATATCCTGATAAAATATCAGAATTTCTGGGACATTGCCTTTGTTATCACTGCACCGGTTGCATTAATGGATCCAAAAAACCTGGCACATGAAATGATTCGCTTATCCCGGTTCACACGTTCGATGGTTGTAGGATGTCTTCTTGGAGGTGATTCGATGAAATCTGCCATTGATATGCTTGGAGAAGCACACATACCTAATTATCAGGATCTACAGGATGCTTTCAGAGCGGTAGGATCAATCATCAGCTCATGTGTTGTTGACGGGAATGGTGATGAAGAAGGATAATTCACATATTTTTCAGATTGGTGCCGAACAAAGTGAAATTAATATCTTTTTGTAAATCATCATACTCCTGCTGCAGTTTAAGTAGAAATTTTGCATAATCCTCTGGACCATACGTTTCACTCTCTTCAGCCGGGTTATGATGTCCATACCGTTCTTCAAGAATACTCTGAAGTTTTCTTGCAACATAGATGATCCGATATATTGTTGCCAGTCGCCGTATCTTCTCTTCCGGGTATCCTGCACGAAGACCCTGCAGTATTATCTCTTCAATCTTCTGAACTTTATCCAAAGCATTTGTTATATGATCAATACATCGTTTTGGAGTGATGGGTTTCATCACATAATCTTCGATGCAATAGGAGTATTGTTCTGCTTCCCGGTAGGTAAGGTTTTTACCGGTTTGCATTATGACCGGGATATTTTTAACGTCCTGAATTCTTTTCAACCGGTTTAGTGTCTCCCACCCATCCATTGGTTCCATCATCATATCGAGAAGAATAAGGTCAGGCCGGTATTCAGTGTTTAAGAGTTCAAGACACTCCTGCCCTCCAAGAACACCTTCGGTTTTAAACCCGTATTTATTGAGACCAATTACAAATAACTCATTTAAAGCGGGTTCATCATCAACGATAAGAACATGTGGGGGCATGAAGGTACCTATCTTATCATGTTTGTTTGCTATCGGTTGCATTAAATAATACCGAATGGCAAACTACACCAATTGTTATCATTTCTCTTGGAGATACTGAACCAGTTTGTTTAATGACTGGTGCATATCTGACCTGCCATATCCAAACCTGACATATGAACCATCCACACCGAATACGGAACCGGGTAAAAGCAGCACCCCAATAATCTCTCTGACTTCATCACAGAATTTTTGTGCAGACATACCATTAATAATCCGTGGAAAGGGTGTAGATCCTGCAATCGGAGCTGACCAGGTCATTACATGTGAAAATTTTTTAAAAAAGTCTGAGAGAAGGTGTAGGTTCTGATGCACTATTGCGAGGTTTTTTTGCAGAATTACATCTTTATTTTGAAGAGCAAGTGTTGCAAGAAATTCTGATGGTGCAGATGAACAAATCGTAGTATAATCTTTCATCGCCAGAAACCGTCTGACAACCTCCTTGTCATGGGTTGCAATCCACCCGATTCGAAGCCCTGCAAGACCAAATGCCTTGGACATAACACCAATGGAAATGTTCCTCGGGTGCTCATCTGCTGCTGCTGAAAGCTGAACTTCTCTGGCGTGCTCAAGTCCACGATATACTTCATCTGATATGAGCCGGATTGAAGTCTCGCGTATGATCTTATTCAGATCATTCCACTCGCCATGAGTAAAGAGATGTCCTGTTGGATTATGCGGAGAGTTTACAACAATTGCTTTCGTATCAGGTCGGATGAGTCTTTTTAACTCTTCAATGTCAGATACCCACCCTGAACCGTTCTCTTTTAATTCCCATCGCGATACCGCACAACCAATTGCATTTGCAACTTCATACAATGACTGATATGCCGGGGCCTGGACAATGACATGATCACCGGGAGAGAGAAGAATATTCATAAGAAGGAAAATTGCTTCTTCAGCTCCTGCAGAGACAACAATCTGGTCAGAATTGAGGGAGGTATAGAGGTTTGCTATCTCCTTCCGGAGTGCAGGATTTCCTTGTGACTCGGTATAACCAAGCCCAAGATTATGAAATTCTTCATCCGCTCCAGGTTTAAGTGATAATAGTTCTCGAATTGTCATCGTTTCACTATCTGATGTACAAAGAAGAAATGGAGCTGAAAATTCATGGAGTGCAAGATAACGTTCAAGTTGAAATTCAGAAATTTTCATAAAAGAATATTAAACCCTGTTAGCAATAGGATTTATCACATGATCCTAGGTGGCCTGCCCGGATTTATCCATTTCTGAAAAAAATCGAACTATCCTTTAATCCTGACATAAACAAAGGTTATACAGACAACGATGGTTAAACAGATAATCAAAAAGAAAATGACCGGGTTTGCCATAGACTGGCCCATGAAAATGGCATGAATTGCTGCGATGATTATCGCCGGATAAACCAGCATATGGATATATTTCCACTGTTTTTTGATTGTCATTCGAAAAAGACCGGCAAGAAAAGCTGCATAAAATAATAGAATTGCGGTTCTTCCTCCTGTAGCAAAAAAAGAATCCCAGGAAGAGATATCTGGAATGAATACCCGGAAGTCATGGGCAATGTATGCAAACAAAACCGGGTGCATTGTTACAAATACAAGACCGGCAATCACAAAGTAATGATGAATTTTTAAAAATGGTTTCCCTAAATGCGATTTGACCTTTCTTTTCAAAAGATTCAGGATTATTCCTATTGACAGTGATATAAATCCCCAAAGGGCAGCAATCCGTAAGAGCGTATACAAACTCCAACTCGTTTCCTGACCTGATATGATAAACAGGGGAATCAGAAAGAGAATACATATTCCGGTATACACAAGAAGATGATGCAATCGCCCTCTCATGCATTATACTTGTTTTAAAACCATAAGATTCATGTGTCTTGATTTTTCAATGAAGATTTATGAGATGAGATCTCACACGGTATTGGAATTATTGAAATGAGAAACTGGACAGGAACAGATCTAATTAGTTTTTACCAGGTATTACACGATACATATGGTCACCAACACTGGTGGCCGTCAGACTCGGCATTTGAAACCATAATTGGCGCAATATTAGCCCAAAATGTATCCTGGAATGGTGCCTTTCAGGCAGTCTGTGCATTATCTGAGGCACATTTGTTAGATCCTCACTCATTGTATAATGCTGGCCCGTCACTTATCGCTCCTTTGATCCGTTCATCCAGATACTACAATCAAAAAGCCAATAAAATAATGAATTTCCTGGAGTGGTTTCTAAGTTCCTGTAAAGGTGAGATAGCAAAGATGATGGCTATTCCAACAGAAAGGGCTAGAGATGAACTTTTGACAATATCAGGATTTGGACCTGAAACTGTTGATTCTATTCTCCTGTATGCACTTGAAAAACCGATATTCGTTGTTGATGCCTATACTCGCCGGATTGGATCACGTCAGGGATGGTTTAAACAGACAGCAACCTATGCACAGATGCAGGAATACTTCATGGATCGCCTCTCTCCGGATGTCGCTTTGTATAATGATTTTCATGCTCAGATAGTCAACCTAGGAAATAAGGTCTGCAAAAAAAATCCGCTCTGTGATACCTGCCCAGTTCGGATAGGTTCTGGTCTTCCTGGATGTATACATGGAAAAAACCAACAGACTATCCAATCTCCGGAGATAATATGAGTGAGTACCTTGCAGTCCTGGCAATTGTTCCTGCTCTTCGACATACGAAACAAATTTTTTGGCCCATAAAAACAGGGCAGATCCTTCGTCTCCTAATCATCTCATTTTTCATTGGTGCCTGGATAACAAGCCCGATACCCCAGGATTATTCATATGCTGACATTCCATATCTTTCAGCACTTAACGGGACTGATGTGATAACTGAAGAAACCGGACGGATTTCCATGGTAATGACAGGGATACTCTTTATCCTGCTTGTGTATGCCTTACTCAGCTCAATTTTCCAATTTATCTTTGTCGATTATCTCTCTGCAGAAACATTACGAATTTTGCCTTCATTAAAGATGCGGATCGGAATGGGATTAAGGCTAATGACTTTTTATCTTAGTATTATTCTCATCATCGGTCTATGTGCAGCTGGTGCAATAATTGGAATTGCAATGCCTGTTCTTATTGAGAATCCTGATAATCAGACCATGTTTTTTGTTGCACTGATATACACCCTTACCGGGCTTTTGATATTGATACTTCCGGTGTGGGTACTCACCATTATAACAACCGACTTTGTTGTTCCGGTTATGATGGTGCATTTATGTGGGATTATTCAGGGCTGGACCATCCTGCTCCGTGAATTTTCAGGAAGATGGGACGAAGTGGGTATTTACCTCCTGATAAAGATTAGTATCGATTTAATCGTAGGGATAATCCTTGGAGTAATGCTTGTGTTGGTAATGCATCTGTTGGGATTTCCTGTAATGCTAATTATTCCCGGTCTATCTACATCCACCGGATATTCATTGTTCGAAGCCATTATCCCTTTTCTTATAATGGCTGTAATCACTCTATTCGTTATGACACCAGTGGTTACCTTTCTTCGATATTACGCTCTCATTTTTTTGGAATTACTCTCTGAAACCTATACATTACTTCCTGAAGTATACCAATGCAGGAGATGATACGTTACATGTCTAGCTATCTTGGAAGAAAGCAGAACATCTGAATCGGATCAAACCAGCAGATCAATGGAGCAAGTATGATAATAAGCAGGCAAATGCCAAGAAAAACGATATCTGCAGACAATAAGGGTTTATTTCGAATATATATATAACTGTCCCGTCCATATCCCCGGCAAAGCATACTGGCATATGTCCTCTCTCCCTGCTCAAGTGACCGTATAAACATCGAACCCATCATATAACCCATGTTCACAATCCGGTATCTGTATGGCAAGCGGTGATCAAAAGGATCAAAAAGACGGGTTTTTAAGGCATCTGTTACTCTTCTGTAGATGATTCCAAACACAAACAAGTACCTGATCATCATTCCGAGGGCCAGGATGAGTTCTGGAGGAACTTTTAATCTTCCTGCCGCTTCGAGAAGATCCTGTAGGGAAGAGGTTGAAGACAAAAGAACAATAAAAGAGTAGCATACAAGAAATTTGATCAATAATATTGAAGCGAATTCAACCGATTCTGAAAAAATCGTAACTCCAAAGGGTAGTTCGATGATTGGGTGGTATTCTGTATAGTACCGGTTCTTAAAAAAAATTTGAAAGCCGCATAGCATAAAGCCAAATGGTAAAGCGAGCAGAAGTCTTCGGAAATATACCATCGGAGAGAGTCTTGAAAGAGCCCAGAGTACCAAAAACAGACCAAATAATATTGCTGCGACTTCGTATACAATAAGAGAATATGGGACAGCAACAAGGCCAACAATAGCAGCACAACATACGATGATTTTTACCCGTGCATCCAGGGAATGTATGACACTTTTTTGGGATGTTACCTGTTCAAGATCAAATAAATCCTCGATCATGACATCTTTCCAAATGCTTTCAAAAATGCCTGTTCTGCTTCCTGGTATGTATACCCCATCTCTATTGGAACACCCTGGGACTGGAGTGATGTGATGAGTTTTGGGAGAACAGGGATATCCAGACGAACACTTGCAAGGAGTTCGGGCTGTGAGAAAACCTCTGGAACTGTCCCTTCAGCGACAAACGTTCCGGCATTCATAACATATATGTAATCAGCAAGTTCTGCTACAAGTGATATGCTGTGGGTCGAAAAAATAACCGTCATCCCATACTGAACAGAAAAATTTTTTATGAATTTTACAATATCTCTGACTCCCTGGGGATCAAGCCCTGCAGTTGGTTCATCAAGTACAAGAACCTGTGGTTCCATGGCTATAATGCCAGCAATTGCAACACGCTTTTTTTCACCACCTGAAAGATGATGAGGGACTCTTGTCCGGTAGTCAAGCAGACCGACAGTACTTAACGCTTCATGAACCCGATGCTTTACTGCTTCTTCATCCAGTCCCATATTGGTCGGTCCAAATGCCACATCCTGTTCAACCGTAGGAGAAAAAATCTGATCATCAGGATTTTGAAATACAAGCCCAACTGTCCTTCTGACTTCCCTGATATTTTCTTTTGTTATTGGTTCTCCTCTGATCAGGACTTTTCCGGTTGTTGGCTTTAAGACACCGTTAAAATGCTTAAACAAGGTACTTTTTCCAGCACCATTCGGTCCAATTATTGCAATCCTGGTATTTCGGGGAGCAATAAAGGAAATATTTTTTAGAGCATCAATGTTGCCCTTATATGTATGACCTAACTGTTGCGTCTCGATAATATGCATGAAGGTATCTCCTGTCTGGAGTCATCAGAGTGATGGACCAGAATGGAATCGATGATATGCAGGAGTACCCATTACAGTTCTTTTAATAAAATATTACTGAAACAATATTCGTAATAAAATAACGCACTAAAAGGAAAAAGGGGATTATTTTTCACTATTCAGATTATGTTCCTTCTTTACTTACTCTCAAAATGTAAGAAGCGCCCATCACAACAAGGAGAGTAATGAATATACCTGCGATAATAGCAACAATACCGCCTGATAATCCCATGTCCTCACCAAGTGAATAATCTGGCATTGGAGAATCATAAGAAAATGAACCGGTCCCTATTACTTCAGGATCTCCTTCCTCTGGTGCCTGTCCGGTCAGATCCTTTTGTCCGGATACAACAAGAGCAGTACTTTCTAGTCCGTCCGGATCTCCGGATGCAAAAAATACCGCAACAATTCCAATAGCCAGAGCAAGAAGGATACCAACCAGAATAAAGGTCTTATTGTTCATCATGCTGAAGCAACTCCAATGGATGAGTCAACCAGATCAGGACGGGCCATTGCCAGTACATAGATGATTACAGCAGTAACAACGCCCTCTATTACGCCGATAATTGCGTGGTATATACCCATTGCAACAAGTCCAGGGACAAGGGGGAATGTTCCGGCAATTGACATCTCAACCGCACATGCTAGAGCAGGAACAAGACAGGCCAGCCATGCCGCAACAGCACTTGAGATGTATCCATTCTTTAAAATTTTTTGTAATCCCTGGAATGAATAATACCCGACAAATCCTCCAATGACTCCCATATTCAGAATATTCGCCCCCATAACTGTAATCCCCCCGTCTCCAAAAATAAATCCCTGGATAATGAGTACAAGGGTCAGGATAAAAACGGCTGCAAATGGTGATCCAAGAACGATTGCCGCAAGTGCCCCCCCAACGAGATGCCCACTAGTTCCCATAGATACCGGAAGATTAAAACTCTGAAGAGCAAAAATTCCGGCTGCAAGAACTGCAATCAATGGGATTTTATCTTCATTTAACTCTGAACGGGCCCACTTGATCGCTAATGCTAGGAACACTAATGCAATAATCCAATACACTGCTGCTTGTGGGAGAGGAATAAATGCGTCTGGTATGTGCATATCTACACCATCCTACTATTTGTACAAATATTATTAAGATGTTACGAATTGAAGATTTTGTATAAATTATAATGAAAAATCTTGCGAGGGTAACAAAGAATTTACAATTTACGTTTTTCACGATTTATATTCTAAATGACTCTTTATGGAAAGTATACCCTCAGTATTTCACCAATGATACTCATGAGAAGACTAAAACCAACACGAGATACATTTTTTTAAAAGAAAACATAAACCGAAGGATAAATTTTTTACATTTTTTGGAATCGTAAAGGTCAAAAATCTCTCCGGTTTTCGACACCCGGTTCATGCATCTGTTTACCCAGATGGAATTCTTTCATGTGAGTAAACCACAAATATAGTATAAGTATGAGATTTGTTCAAGCAGTACTTTCCCTGCTTTTCACATTCATTATCATCACATGTATTCTGCCGGTTCAGGCTGTTCCCCCTCTTCCAGCGGAATTTTATGGAAATGTTTTAATTGATGGCACACCTGCGCCTGCAGGGACAATAATCACAGCATTTCTCCAGGATGTATCAAAAGGATCCATTGTTACAGAAATTGACGGATTTTATGGCGGTCCTGGACTGTTTGATCCACGATTAAAAGTAAACGTTTCCGAAGAGGAATTCCAGTCTGGAAATCTGCTTATCAGTTTTCAGATAAACGGAGTCCCAGCATCTCAAACAGTAGTATATGAACCCGGAACATCTCAGCAATTTGATCTATTCACTGGAGGTACTTCCCTAGGTGAGAATATATATGCAGGTCAGACTCCGATACCTGCCCAGACACAGCCTCCTGTTAACACTATGCAACCTGGAGAAAATTACACTGAACCTCCACGATCTGAACCATCTGATTCAGATCCCACAATCCGGTATGGGCTGGAAACTGAAGAAAACTTCAAATCTGACGATGGGATGGCAAAAGTTACATTTGAGAAAGATACACTTTTATTTTCTCCATCCGGAGAATTTTTGCAGAATGTAAATATTTCATCACGAACGATTGCAGATCTACCTCCGATAGACACAAACCAGTCACTATCTTTCTCAGGTTATGCGTATGAAATATTTCCAGAACGGACGTACTTTAATCCTGAAGGAAAAATTTCATTCCAAATCCCTCTTGAGAAGATATCTGATCTACTGGCATTAAATCCTCAAATCCATAAGTTCAATCCCCAGACTGCTACCTGGGATTCTGTCCGAACCAGTTCAAATCAGTTTACCGGAGAGATAAGTGGAACAATTTATGAAGCAGCAATATACGGGCTATTCATCGAAAGCCAAAATGCATTTGCTTCACCTACACCAACTGAAATAAATTCTGTTCCTGCCACCCTCCCCCCGATAGCTGGTCAACCACCTGCCACAATACAGCAACAATACCCACTACCACCAGCACCTCCATCTGCCGGAATCGCATATGAGCCTGTTTATCCCTCGCCTGAATCGATGATAGACCAGGCCCAGGTGGGAGTAACACCAGAACCCACCGTGCAAATTGAACCGGTGCAGACTGAAACTCTCTATGGAGTAGAACCAGTTTCAACAGAACCTGCCATATATCCTCAGGAAATTACTCAAGTTCCCGTTCAGGGTCCATCTCCAATCACTGCCGGACCCACCATTATTGACTCTCTAAAAAAGGCGATGTCTAGTCCGGTTGGACTTGGCGTCGGTCTTGTCCTGTTGATCCTTCTTATTAACGCAATAGTATATGCTATCTACACCCGATGGTGGCTGGTTCGAAACCCATGAACACGAGAAAAGCGTACACGGCAGCAACAGTTATTAGGGACATTCAACGGGGAAGGCCTGAAAAGGCACTCAAATCCCTTGAAAAACTCTTCCGGGACTCCCCAGACAATCCTGCGCTCTGGAACCTGAAAGGGATTGCATTAGGAATGCTTGGGGAGCATGAAGAATCCCTTGGATGTTATGAACGGGTTCTTGCATCAGATCCATCTCCAGCTGTTTACTGGAACAATAAAGGACTTGCTCTTCAAAACTTAGAAAGATACGCAGAAGCAGAAAAAATGTATTTGCAGGCATTGGAAAGGGAGCCTGAGTCTTTAGAAGCGAGATATAACCTGGCAAACACTCTTCAGTCATTAGGAAGATATGAAGAAGCACTTACCTATTATGAAAAAGTTTTGGATTTCCGCCCAGATCATATTCTGACCATGTTGAACATGGGTAATGCTCTTGCAGCATTAAAACAGTATGACAGAGCAATTGCTACTTACCTAGAAATTTTAGAGATCTGTCCGGAATATCCTGATGCTGCATATAACATCGGGCATACCTATGAAGAACAAGGAAACCAGATACAAGCTGCTGATTGGTATAGGCGTACCTTGGCGATTGATCCGAATTACCATCATGCAAAAGAGCAACTTACGCAACTAAAAGGATAAAATCAGGGGGAGGGTATGTGTGAAAGAACATGCATATAGACATCCTTGCAATGCTCAAGCATATGAATCGGGACACATTCATTGACTGCGTGAAGGCGTGATAGATCACCAGGACCATAATTAACAACTTCTGCTCCAATTTCCCGTAGGTGACGAGCATCACTTGCTGCTTGTGTAACACCGGGCTTCGCCTTTTTTCCATGCACAGCCAAAATACCTGCACAAACAAGATCACAGAGCATTCCTGGACGGCTGAGTGTGGGTTTTGCAACATCCATAACATCAACCTGAGTATCAGAAAGATGAGTCTGGATATCCCGAATCAAGGAGTCAACATCACAACCCCATGGAATCCGCATGTCAAGATCCAGCAGGCATTTTTGGGCTATGACATTCATACGCTCTCCGCCGGAGATTATTCCTGGATTGTATGATACCCGGCTCAGAATAGCAGTTGATTGCTCTTTTGTTATTGACAGCAGGGCAGAGAGTGATTGCGTAGTATTTTCAATTACTTCACGGACCAGGGGATCATCAAGCCATCTTCGTGAATGAATATTCTCACAATACTCAAGGAATGAACATGCCTGAACTATTGCAGAATTACCAAGAACCGGATGCAAAGAAGCATGCCCTGCATCTCCGGTAAACGTAATATGAAGTCTGAGTACCCCTTTTTCGCCAATTACCGGTGAGAGTTCCGGAGTGGGTTCTGCAATCAGACATGCTTTTGGACGAAGAAGACGTTTCTGTACAAAATATTCCATGCCAAAATCCCCATTTCCCTCTTCATCACAGACAAAAGCCAGATCAACTGGTGGATCAATACCTCTGTCAATTACCTCTGCAAGGGCACTCAAAAGGGCAGCAACTCCTCCTTTCATGTCAGTAGAGCCTCTCCCATAGACACAGGTCTCATCAATGAATCCAGAGTAGGGAGGATTGATCCAGCCATCATCAAGTGCTGGAACAACATCAACATGTCCACATAAAAGAAAATGGTTTTGAATATCTTTGGAGAGAAGGTTCGATTTTCGCCCCTGACTGACAACTTTCGTATCTACTCCTATACCTGAACAAATCTCCTGCAGGTAAGAGATCACCTCATCTGTATATCCTGGAGGATTCTCTGACCGAATTTTCACTAGTTCAGAACAGAGACGAGTTACATCCATACCAGATCTCCACAGTTACCGCTGATTCATATACTGCGTATACAACTGTGCCATGTTTGATCCATTGTAAATGGAAGCAAGGTATGCTTTATCAAATATTTCATCAATCATGACCCTGAACACAGCAGGAGGTGTAGGTTTTTTGTCATTGGGATCCAGGACAATCCGAAAGGATCGGTATGATGCCATATCATTTGGATCATGGATTTTCTGAAGAAACAAAGGAAACTTTTCATACTCACCAGGGTGGTTTTCCAAAAGCCAGTTCATAAATCCATCAAAACATGAAAGTCTATCCTGCATGGATTGATCTTTTCTATATTTGAGGTACTCACGAGACAAAAGATTCCGGGGTGAATCTGCATTATATGCGAAGAGGGAAATTGAATAATCCAGATGCGCCATAGCATCAAAAAACCAGAAACTCAGGTCCGGATGAAAATCGGACATGTTTTCCAGTATCAGCGATTTGTCATAAAAGGTTTCAAGAACCTTTTCATACTCATTATTCTCAAGCATGATCACAAGATTAGCGTTCTAGACATAACCATTTCCGCATTATCATTTATTGTATGGTTCACGCTTTTTTGCAGCAGTCTGAAAGAGTTTTAAGAGTTCTTCGCCTCGTTTACCCCTGATATCAACTAAATTATCATCTCTAAGCAGACAGGGTTTGAGTTTTCCATCTGAGGTGACCCGCATTCGTGTGCAATGATTGCAAAAATCAGAATTGTGCCATGGACGGACAAATTCTATCTCTGCACCTTCATAACAATATTTTTTCCGGTGATGCATTCTTCGGGTTATTACTTTGCGCGAATGTATGGCGATTTTTTCTTCCAGTTCAGCAAGGTCAGCATGAAGAGGGCACCCTCCCAGATCCATGAGCTCAATAATCTGCAGAATGAGTTGGCGATCACCGGAAACGAGGTGAATGAAATCGTCAATTTCACCTTCATTGATCCCTTTTAAAAGAACCATGTTTATCTTGATTGGAGTGAGCCCTGCATTCCGTGCAGCCTCAATACCTTCAAGCACATCAGACAATAATCCGGTTCCAGTGATTGCCCGGTAAGTGTCAGGATTCAGTGAATCAAGGCTTATATTCACCCTCGATAATCCTGCAGCCCGAAGATCAGACGCCATCGATCCAAGAAGGGTTCCGTTTGTAGTCATGGATGATTCAATCCCCGCCGGAACTGCTTTGATAATGTCAACAATATCGTTCCTGAGAAGAGGTTCGCCACCTGTGAACTTTATTGACCGTATTCCAAGAACATTCGCAATATCAAGAATCGCCTTAATATCCTCAAGAGAAAGGGGATTTTCTGGTTTAGTCTCTCCTTCCCGGTGACAATATACACAGCGGAGATTACATCCCGAATTTACAGAAATTCTCAGATTCGAAATAGGCCGGCCAAACGTATCATGCAGATCCATCTGACGAAAACTCCTCCGGATTAGGCTGATTACCAATGAAATTCTTTGCTATGATATACATTTCAGTACTTCCCTTGCGGGTGGTCTGTGCCTTGTATGTTCTGACGGAGTAGAAATCCAGTTTGATCTGGTTGTAGAGCCAGCTGAAATCCTCACCCTGAAATGATTTCATGATCATATTCCCTCCCTGTTTGAGAACCAGACGTGCAACATTAAGGGCCTGGCTGTTCAGTTCAATGGCTCTGGCCTGATCTAGTGACCGCTGACCGGAAAGTTTTGGTGAGGCATCACACACAATGCCATTCACTTCAGGCATCAACTCTCTTATTCTGGCGAGAATCGCCGGATCAGTAAAATCTCCGGTGATGGTTATGACACCTTCCATAGGAGTGATAGGATTTAAGTCAACTCCGACGATAACTCCTTTTGTTAACTCACGCAAAACCTGCAGCCAGCTTCCTGGTGCGGCTCCAAGGTCAAGTATGTTATCATCAGGACGAATAACCGGATTTCTGCGAATTATTTCCTTCAGCTTCATCGCTGCCCGCGAGCGATACCCAGATTGTTTAGCTTTAAGATATGTTTTATCTTTACCCCATTGTGAACCCATAAAATTTATCGACCTGATAGTTCCTCAATTATATGCGAACCCGGCACATATATCTGTGTCAAATCACAACCTGAATGCATAGGGAGCGCAGATGCTGAAAGCAACAATCAGTGCAGATATATTCAGGGATACCGTTGATGCCCTCTCTGCTCTGGTAACTGAATGCAGACTTCATTTTTCTGATACCGAAGCTTGGGTAAGGGCTGTTGATACTGCCAATGTGGCAATGATCATCTTAACCTTAAAAAAAGAAGCATTCAGCCAGTTCGAGGCAACAACCGGAGAGATTGGATTAGATATCGCAAAACTGAAAAATACATACTCCATGATGGGTAAGGCAAGTGAAATTCGCCTTGAACATCCAGAAGGAGCAAATAAAATTGAAGTTACCTTTGAAGGATACCATTATTCAATCACACTCCTTGACCCAAATACCATCAAGAAGGATCCGAATGCGCCAGGCATTCAGCTTCCGGGGCAGGTAACCATCGCAGGTGCAGAGCTCTATAATGTTATCAAGTCTGCATCTATCGTGTCAGACAAGATATGGTTCTCGATCGAACCCGAAAATAAAGAGTTTGTTCTTTATGCAGAAGGAGATTCAGATAACATCAGAAGATCCTTTTCTGCCGGAGAAGTAATTGCGTCAAACTGGGAATCTGCAAAATCATTGTTTTCAATTGATTACCTCAAAGATATGGGAAAAGTGATGAGTCATGCTGAGAAAGTCACGATTGACATCGGTATAGACCATCCGGCAAAATTCTCCTTTGAGATTGCAGGTGGCAACGGACAAGTTGAATATCTGCTTGCACCCCGGATTGAGGCTGACTAAATGTATGGTCACCCTTGATCGCAAAGATCTGGCAAAATATCCTTTTTTAAAAGAGTCTCAGTCGTATATTGGGACGATTAGTAGTTCACTTGAGCAATATCTTCAGTCACCGGGGGGAAAACATGCCATCAAAGAAGCCAGCACTACGATGCAGTGTGCGCTATCCTTCAACGGAAGAGAGTTACCCCCCCTGCCAGATATCCCTCCGGATGCTGAATCAATAACGAATATTATTGCTTCCTACCCGGTAAGCCGGATTATAGTATCATGCGCACAGGACCGGGTTCTCATCGATCGCTTGGTCAGATACCAGTCATGGCTGGTTTTTGCATTTCTCCAGGATGAATCCTCAGATGTAAAACGATTCATTAGAAAGTCAATCGGGCTGCCGGAAACCGGAACTGAAATTTCTGTGACTGACTATATACCGGTGGCTTCCAGGATGCAGGAAGAACGATGGCGACTGATAAACAGGGTTGTAATCAGAGGTAAGGTCAGGGTTGCTCCTTTAGAGTATGACGAGATTGTCAGGGAGCGACTTAGATATGTAATGGCGAGAAATCTGCCTATCAAGGTTCCTTCATCAATTTGTGAACTCTTGCAACCGGAAGTCGACAATATAAAATCAGAATGGCAGAAACATATTCTTGAAGAATTCGGAAAGGTAGAGGAATCAGCGTTTCCACCTTGTATGCAGGCCATTCTGGGAGCAATTGCAGGTCAGGGTCATCTGACGCATATGGCACGATTTGCCATATCTGCATTTCTTCATAACATCGGAATGGAAAATACCCGTATCATTGAGTTATATGGAAATGTTCAAAATTTTGATCTTCGAAAGACGATGTACCAGGTTGAGCATATTTCTGGAAGGGGAGGTACCAGTACTGAATATATCTCCCCACAATGTGCCACTATGCGAACACATGGAATTTGTATTCACCCAGACAGTCTTTGTCAGAAGATCAATCATCCATTAACATATTACAAGCAAAAAAAACGGGAAATTTCAAAGAAAAACTTAAAAAGTACATCCGAACAGAAAGGATCCCGGCAGATTTTGGACAAAGCAGGTACTAAAAAGAGTGAATCAGGCGGAGACTCCTCTAATCAAATACCCTCCCGCGCTGATGGTGGCAACAAAGATGAGCAGGGCACCTAAATATCCAATTTCACCAGGAAGGACTGCCGGTAGAAGGAGAATAACCACAAGAAATACTATGAGACTTCCGACTCCGACTATGGCATCAAGCATCCATCGTTTCATATCTTGAATATTATGAGTCATGCCGCTGGTTAAGATTTATGGGATGAATAAATTTTGATTACCTCTCTCTGGGGACACATGAAAGAATCATACAAAGATAAAGTCAAACAAGAACTCTGTCGTGCGGTAGCACGATTAATCGATGATGTTAGTCCAGAACTCATACCTGATGATGGTATGGAGTTAGTATATGCAATCCCGGCGGCACGAACTCCTGAAGATGTCGGTTCATGCACTCTGTTCCCTGGCCGAAATCATATAAATATGGATAATATCGAATTTGGACGAGTTTCAGCCATGACATCCGGCATTCTCACTGCCATCAGGTTTGCTCCAGAGATACGATGCGCTGGCTCAATAAAAAATATCGACTCACTGACCTGGATAACTGATGAAATGCTTTTTGAAACATCTACCTGCGATGCCGGGGCAATACCTCCTGGTGTATCAACCATGGACTGGGCTGTTGCATTCTGCAGCGAACAGGAAACAGGAGTTCCTGACATTTTATTTATAAAAAATAGTCTAACCAAGGTTCAGGAAGCCCGGATATTTGGAGAAAATCCGGGATCCGTTGCAACAAATCTTATTAAGATATCACAGCGCATTATTGATGCAACTCACTGAGAGAGATATATCATGGGAATTAAACCGACTTATATCAAGAAAATCGGGACAGAACTTCTTGAGTTCCACGAAGAGAAGTTTTCTAACGACTTTGAAGAAAACAAAAAAGCGGTAGCAGGCGCAACAAATGTTCCGAGCAAGCGGGTTAGAAACAGAGTTGCCGGATACATCACAAGAAAGATAAATACTGGGAAATTCAAAAAATAATCCTCATGTTTGAGGGTGTTTTCCCCGCATTGATTACTCCTTTTCAAAGAAATCATGGACGGAATCTGGACCTTGATGGTCTTCGTTCCAACATAGCGCACCTTGTTGCCGCAGGGGTTCATGGCGTTGTTCCCTGTGGTTCAACTGGTGAATCTGCAACTCTTTCTTTTGCTGAACATGAACAGGTAGTAGAAGTTACTATTGATGAGGCAGGTGGAAAAGTTCCGGTTCTTGCCGGAACCGGTTCTAACAATACATCAGAAGCACTTCGGTTCACAAGGGCTGCGAAGGATGCAGGGGCAGACGGCGTGCTGGTTATCAGTCCATATTATAACAAGCCGAACCGTTCTGGCCTTGTCAAACATTACACAGCCCTTGCAGACTGTGATATCCCTGTAGTTGTCTATAATGTCCCAGGAAGAACCGGACAAAATGTTACACCTGATGTAATCGCTGAACTGGCAAAGCATCCAAACATCGTCGGCGTCAAGGAAGCAAGTGGCGATGTTGGCCAGATTTCGTCCATAATTGAACTCACAAAAGACGAGGATTTTTCTGTTATCTCTGGAGATGACAATCTTACCCTCCCAATTCTAGCTTTAGGAGGAAAGGGAGTCATATCAGTAGCGGCGAATCTCTACCCAAAACCGATGATTGAGATGTACGATGCAGTCCAGAACGGGGACTATCAGACTGCACGTGATATTCATTATACCTATTCACTCCTTTTCCGGTCGATGTTTATAGAATCCAATCCAATTCCGGTAAAGAAAGCAGCTGAACTCTTAGGAATGGCTGCCGGACCACTTCGGCTGCCCCTTGATGAAGCATCAGAGCAGACAACAGCAAAATTGAAAGAGGTATTGTCCAGATATGATTAAAGTAGTAATTTGTGGTGCATTCGGTCGGATGGGGACCACCATTGGAGGCATTGTATCCAAAGAACCGGATATGCAGTTGGTCGGAGGAGTTGACATAAAAACAGGAACATTTTTTGATGCTCCAGTCGTCTCATCCGAAGAATTCTCCGGATTGTTAACCTCAACAAAACCAGATGTTGTTATTGATTTTACCATTGCCGCAGCAGCTGCTAAAAATGTCCCCATAGCTGCGCTTGCCGGGTCTGCCATTATTCTTGGTACAACTGGTCTTACTTCAGAGCAGCGGAAGGGAATAGATGATGCAATAGCAAAAGGAAATGTTCCGGCTGTAATATCAACGAACTATTCAATCGGTATGAACATACTCTGGACACTTATCAGAGACGCTGCAGGTAAACTGAGTGATTATGACATCGAACTCACTGAAGCACACCACCGGTACAAAAAAGATGCGCCGAGTGGAACTGCAAAAACGATCCTGCAGATTCTTCAGGAAGAGATAGGACCCCGGGAAGAGATCTACGGGCGCGAAGGTATGACCGAGAGAAGTTCCGAGATCGGAGTGCATGTCATCCGCGGAGGAGATATTGTCGGTGACCATGCCGTTATGTTTTCAAGTAACTATGAAACGGTGACTCTTTCCCACCGGGCATATGACCGGGCCGTTTTCGCAGAAGGAGCGGTACGGGCAACACGGTGGATTGTAGGGAAAAAACCAGGGATTTATGGAATGAAAGACGTCCTAAATCTTTCATGACCTTTTCGAAACCTATTTTTAACTATTTCACCAAGATTTTGAGGAGATATCAATGACTGCAATTGTTGATAAAAATAAATGTACCGGGTGTGAAACCTGTGTTGATGAATGTCCGGCTGCGGCAATCACCATGGAAAATGAGAAGGCAGTAGTGAATAATGACCTCTGTGTAGACTGTGGTTCCTGTGTGGATGTCTGTCCCGCAGAAGCTATCACCATGGAATAAAATCCTCCTTTTTAATTACTGGTTCAGATATATATACGTGGTATGGTTAGTGTTGGAGTCCTCGGCGCAACCGGCGCTGTGGGCCAGCGTTTTGTCCAGCTCCTGGCTGATCACCCGTATTTTGACCTTACGGTTCTGACAGCCTCTGAGCGGAGTGCTGGGAAAAAGTATCGCGATGCGGTCAACTGGAGGTTGGATCTGCCACTTCCGGAATCTGTTGGAGACATCACCGTAACAGACACCCGGATTGAAAGTCTCAAAAATGTTGATATTGTATTTTCAGCCCTGCCTGCTGATCTGGCAACAAAAATTGAGATTGATTGTGCGAAAGCAGGTGTCGGTGTCTGCAGTAATGCCAGTTCTCACCGGATGTCACCTGATGTTCCGCTTGTAGTTCCTGAAATCAATGCAGATCATCTGCGCATGATAGAGTTACAACGGGATTCAGGCACTGATGGATTCATTGTAACAAATCCCAACTGCTCTACCATCATGCTTACAGTCTCACTGGCGCCAATCAGAAACTTTCACTTTACCGACCTCCGGGTAGCGACTATGCAGGCGATCTCCGGGGCAGGTTTTGAAGGAATTCCTGGAATGTCTATCTTTGATAATGTGATCCCTTATATTGGGGGAGAAGAGGAGAAGATGGAACGTGAGACTTTGAAGATCATGGGTACTTTTGATGGGAGTGAAGTCATCAACGCTCCATTCACCGTAAGTGCAAGTTGTAATCGCGTTCCGGTTATTGACGGCCATTCAATGGCAATCTGGATTGATATTAAAGAATCGGTGGAAGAAGTAGCAAAGGCATTCCGGAATTGGAAATGTCCACTCAAGGATCTGCCAACTTTACCTGAGAAATCCGTTGATTTCATGACCCAGCAGGATCGTCCTCAGCCACGTCTCGACCGCATGAAAGGGAAAGGAATGACCGTATCGGTGGGAAGGCTTAGACCTGGAATCCGATACATTGCTATGGGACACAATACCATACGAGGTGCTGCCGGAGCCTCGGTGCTGAATGCCGAACTGATCTGTGACCGCGGGTACCTGTAAATAATATGGGTAGCATGCAGGACGACAACACCGTTTTTGTGGGAAATAAACCAGTCATGAACTATGTTCTGGCGGTTGTCACCCAGTTTAACAACGGAGCAGAAGAAGTAACCGTAAAAGCCAGGGGAAAGGCAATATCCCGGGCAGTGGATACCACAGAAATAGCGCTGAACAGGTTTTTACTGGATGTGGAGAAAAAATCCATCTTCACATCTACTGAAGAGGTAGACACGGAAAGTGGTAAAACCCATGTCTCTTCAATAGAAATCACCTTAATCTCCAGAAAATAATCCCAGTCAAATTTTCTCTCTGACAAAAGAATTTAAACATCTTCTGTTAAACCTTTTAAGAATGAAGTTCGGTCTGGTGATGCTGATCGGGTGTGTCCTGATCCTGGTGTCCCAGTCATATGCCGCGGAAACAGAACCTGAAGGATATCTCCAGATCAAATCTGTTTCGATATCATTGATGCCCGGGTATGCAGATGTTCATGTAGAATATGTGCTGGAAGATGCATTCAGGCTAATTGCATTTATGTTTGGGGAAAATGATATCAAGTCCAGGCTTCTGCAAAAACTTGCGTTCTCCAATGTCTCCATAATCTCAATGAACTACACTGCTGCAGACCTGAAGGTGTATGATGTACAGCCGGTTTATGGCGACGGACTCTACTGGTTCCCTGCCCACACATTTGGATGTGAAATTCCAAAAGTCGTGATTAGCACCAATCTATCTCGTGAAATGTATGAGAATGTCAGTTCTCTGGAAAATGGAGTTGTGTATTACTAAAATACATAAAAAGAACCATGGCTGCTGATTTCATCAGTTTTTCACTTTTTGCACTCTCATCTATCCTGATAGTTGTAAATCCACTCGGGGCACTGCTTGTCTATAATTCTATTACAGAATTTATGGACTCAAAGGATAAACGCCGGGTCGCAGCTTACGGGTGTCGGATAGCTGGGCTAGTTCTCATATTTTTTACCTTGTTAGGATCAACGCTTCTTTCTCTGTTTGGTATCACCATAAGCGCATTCACTATTGCCGGAGGCGTCCTGCTTTTTGGTATTGGTATGGAAATGGTCTATGCACGGACATCACGGGCAAAAGTAACTGCGACTGAAAAATATGAGAGCATCGATGCAGACGATATTTCATCAATGCCACTTGCATTTCCAATGATATCCGGACCAGGAACAATAACCACGGTCATTGTTCTCTCTAAAGATGCTCCCATACTGTCACAACCGATAGAACTGGGTATCATTCTGGGATCAGTAATCCTGACTTTGATAATCACCTACCTGGTGCTTGTCTCATCTGAGCAGATAACAAAGCGTGTTGGACAGCGTGAATACCGGGTAGTAAACCGGTTGATGGGAATTATGTTGATGGCAATAGCTGTTCAGTTTATCATCAACGGAATCTCACAAGCTTTTCCGATGTTAACCGGGACAGGAATTACCTGAAAAAATTTTTTACGCAGTCTCTTCCATCGCTGCATAACATTGCCGGAAGAGCTCCCTGGTTTCCAGAGCTTCATCACGGTTCACTTTCTGGATAGCAAATCCTACATGAACCAGAACAAAATCTCCAACAGCGACATCCACCAGATCAATCCGTATATCCTGCCTGAGGCTGCCAAAGTCTACAAGAGCGGTATTATCGTTGCGGATTTCTATTATTTCAGCGGGTATTGCGATACACATGTCGATTAATCCTCGTGCCCGGAGGTATACAGTCCGGGTGATAATGATAGTTTTGTAATCCGATTCCTATATACCTGTGTGAAGGATATTCACTGATACGACATGCAGAAAAAAAGGAAATTTTCTAAACCCAAGGTTGTCATCAGCAGATGTATAGAGCATGATCCGGTCAGATATAACGGAGATATGATATCCAGTCCGGAGGTTGCTGCGATGAAATCAGTAATAGAATTTATTCCAGTCTGTCCTGAAGTTGAAATTGGACTTGGGATTCCGAGAAGCAGTATCAGGATAGTCCGGACATCTGAAGGAGATCGACTCATCCAACCGACAACCGAAAGAGATCTGACAGATGTTATGAATGCATTTTCAGATTCATTCTTTGATTTTTTATCAGGAGTTGACGGATTTATCCTTAAAAACAAATCTCCAACTTCAGGGATTTCAAATGTTAATATCTACCCCACGAGCGGGAAATCACACCCTATTGAAAAAGGGCCTGGCTTTTTTGGTGGGAAAGTACTGATCAGGTATCTTCATTACCCGATAGAAGATGAAGGGCGGATCCGAAACCAGCGAATACGTGAACATTTTCTTACCCGGATTTTCATGCTCTCTGACCTTCGAAAAGCTGAAAACACCGGGACCATCAAATCCCTGGTGCAATTTCATACAGACAATAAACTATTACTGACGTCATATAGTCAGGCAAAACTCAAATTGCTCGGACAGATTGTTGCAAATCCTGATAAAAATAATCCAGAGAATACCTTTGTAGATTATCGAAATATTCTCCTTCAGGCAACACGACTCCCTCCCCGCTTTACCGCCCAAATCAATGTCCTGCTTCATGCAATTGGATATTTAAGCAAAGAATTAAACCATGAAGAAAAATCATATTTCCTAGATCAGATAGAGGCATATCGCCGAGGTGTTCTTCCTCTCACTGCTCTTCGCATCATGCTCCAAACATGGCTTATAACACATCCTTCAGAGTATCTGAAAAATCAGACCTGGTTTGCCCCTTACCCGGATGTACTCGGAACATTGCCCCCAGAGGAGATTGAACGGGGACGGGAGATGTATTAAAAAAAGTTTTCACATCCAATTACATTGTCTGGACCGTAAACGTGCAGTTCGATGAAAAAGAAACAGTATCTCCATCTTTTATCTCATACCATTTATCCGCTGAAATCTTCTTTCCCAGGATATACGTACCATTTGTAGAGTTTTCGTCACGGATGAGCCATTTGCCATTGAAATATTTGAATGTTGCATGCTGGCGGGAGACACCATTATATTGTTGTAGAAGTGTTCTGCCAACAGCATCTCTGCCAACTGTATCTCCGTGATGTACGGTGATCGTCACACCGGGGGACATTGATAGCGTCAGAGGTGTTACTTCCCTGATGGTTCGTCCTTCCTCAAATCCGAGATTCGCAAACCTCCTGTCAGGAGGTTTTTTAACGATTCCCTTTCCATCCATTTGCCGGATTGTTTTTCTTTCAACCGGTTTTTTACCTGAAATATCTGAGAAACATCGCATACAGATCATTTCAGTGGCAGGATTCGCCATCCCACAGGTATCGCAAATTTTTTGAAGCACCATGATAGTATTCCTGGCATCACACCCTGGAGAGGGTAACCTCCCATCCTGATTCACTATCTGAGATATGAGATATTATTACTTTTTCATTCGGTTCAAATCTCTCTTCAATCAACTGTTTTGAGAGAGGGCTTACCAACATCTCTTCAAGCCGTTGATTGATACTTATTCCCCCACGAAAGAGATTCTGGCAACAATAATTTTCAACATTCGTTCTGACTTCAGGGCTCAATGTTACCATGAGATGATATTTAGCATATATCTTTTTTAAGACATCATTCAACATTGAATCTAGAATCCTCTTTGCCGCTTTATCCTTTATACCTCTAAATATTATAGTATTGCCTCGAACTAACTGGGAAAAATCAAAACTCATGTGTTCTTCAAAAAACTGTGCAATGATTTCAGAAGCCATCTGTTCTTTTGTCTGATATTCTTTGATAGTCTCTTCTGTCACTTTTCCTTGTTTATATGCATCAGGACAACATCCATGCAGCCGGATAGTACATATAACCAGGCAGCCCGAAAAATCAATGATGGTTCCATCTTCTGTCTGTAATTCACCTTCTCGAATAATCAGATTCAAAAGGTGCATTACTTTCCTGGATGCTGATTCAATGTTATCAAAGACCACGATTGAATAGGGATTACGTCGGACTTTTGCAAGAACACTGCCATTCTCAATTGAAGCATTCACGAGAAAGTGCTTCCCTGCATCATTATCCTGATAATCACTCATGTTTACCATTATCAAATCACCAGCTGTCCCTAGGAGAAGATCTTTTAGTGCATGGATAAGGGCAGTTTTGCCAACTCCCTCGTGACCCGCAAGAATGAAAAAACCTCGTGGTTGGGAATATTTTTGAGAATGAATCGTGTGAGTCAGACCAAGATAGGACTGGCTTAAAAGACTACATATTCGTTTTATTGCATGAGTCTGTCCAAAAACACGATTATTCAAGAACTCTTCGGCACCTTCTACCAGTTTATTATGTACTGTCTTCCAAAAATTTTCAGATGGTCCACAGGTATACTGCACTACTGCTTCTGGAAGATCTGATACTGATATAACATCACGTCTGACAAGTGAGATGAGAGATATCAGTTCATTTGCCTGAAAATTGTGTGTCTTCTTTATAAGGAGTGATAGTGACTCTTCCTTCTCGTTATCACCTAAAGACTCAAATAATGGCAGGTTTTTGTCAAAGACTCAAGGAGCACCCTTCGTGAATGAAAATTTGGTTTTGGAACAATTATCTCTCGGAATTTAGTGTTATCATGGATATACCATGAAGGGAGGGGAGCATCCCGGCTATGTATCCAGATAATGAGATTAAACCTGGGATATGAACTGCCGGCTAACAAACGAGGCTCTGCATCCTGACAGAGAGAGAAAAGATGATACAGGAATGTATCAGATGAAACGAATTCGTCCCATGGTCGTGATACCTGATTTAATATGATTGCAGAATATGCAGTCCGGTTTTCCACACTTTTCCTGATAATTTCAATGGTTCTTTCAAGTGAAGGTGGCTCCGTTTTTTCTGCCGATAAGACATCTCCAAGCACTGCATGAATGGTGTCAGGATCCCCATGCATATGCGAAAATCCTACAAAAGGCTCGAAGGTTAAAATGATATCATATCCTTCTCTGACCAGGATAGTCCGAATGTAATCTTTTAGACGCAGAGTCGTAATTATGCCATCAAGGTCCACCGGATACACGTCAAGTATGTTTCCGGTGAAAGAAAACTGTGGAGTAACTGAAAGAAACCTGACAAACTCCATACTCCATTTTGGAAGATTACTCATATAGGCTCCAATAAAATATTCCGGATAATCCTAACTCCTGATGGCAATGAAAAATTGCGACAGTTAATAGTGATACTTATAATTACCTGGCATTTAAACCTTCATAAAATTTTTCAAAAAGCAAAAAAATGAAGTGAATATCTCTTTCAATGAGTTTTTATACCCGAAATTGACTGCATTTTGAGAGCCCATGAATTCTCCGGATCAATTGTTAGAATTTTCGAAAGCCACTGCTTTGCTTCAGTCTTAATCCCCCTTTTCAGAGAGATATAGGCTTTTATCCGTAATGCTTCAACGATGGTTTCATCTTTTTCAAGCACCTTTGAAATGCAGGTATTTGCCTCACCATATTTTCCCATCTTGAGAAGACACCTGGCAGCTTTTACACAGCCCATATAATTATCCGGATGGTTTTCACAGATGAGATCAAAACATATAAGTGCTTCTTCAATTCGATCAATAGCGTAGAGAGAGTCCCCTTTATGCAATAGGGCTTTCACATTCCCTGGATATGTTTTCAGTATGGTATCACATATCTCGATTGTTTCCCAGTACCTTTTTTGTTTAAAGTATATTCGCGCCATTCCGATCCGCGGAAGTGGCTGGACAAAATGCTGTTCTGGAACTTCATTGTACTTCTCTTCAGCAACAGAAAGGTTTCTACTTTCTTCAGATTGTTCTCCCAAAATCCATGTCATCAGGGGATCGTCGGCAGTATGGATCGAACGATGGGAAAAACAAAACTCTGCTTCATGGCTGCGTTTTATTTTCAGAAGGCTCAGTCCTCTCATAGCCCAACCATGAGCACCCATTTTATCCATCTCGATGATTCGTTCAGAGAGTGAAAGAGTGAGAGAAAAGTTATCTTCCTCATAGAATTGGAGGTATTTTTTCTTCCAGAAGGTGATGGTTTCATTCCATGGATCTGAAGAGATGAAGATGAGGTTTTTTTCAAATTCACGAGTCAATGAAGAATAGAATCTGAAACGCTGAATTCCTATCCTTTTATTAAAAAGAAGAGTTAAAACACGGATATCCAGATTGTAAGCTTTCTTGAGAAGCATTTTTCCGGTTTTTGGATCCTGCAATTCTTCAAACGCTGATGCAAGTGCTACGAGGAGATCAGGTTCTATGACCTGAGCAGATAATGCATGATTTGCCGCGGTTATCATATCTTTTTTACATTCTTCAGCATCTGATTTCGCAGATAACCTGATAAAATTGTGATAGATAGAAATAATTGAGATTACTGACTTTGCACTCCATTCAGTAGGAATTCCTGCAACCTCTCGTTCATGGAGAATCTTTGCATACTGGAAGAGACGTTTCCTCTCGTTCGTCCCACGTGGGTTACTTTTAATCCAGGTAAAAAGACGTGTGAAAAAAATACTTTTTACTTCCTGTTTAGTAATATCAAGGAATCTGTTATACATCGCCTCAATATCACCAGAGAAAAGAAGTGAAAGTATTTTTTCTTCATATTCATCCTGTTCTCGGTTTAGAGAACGACCCAGGAACCAGACAAGGTTCGTGATATCGATTACTTTTCCATACAGGGTAAAAGGAATATCCTTGTTTAATTCAGCAGCGATGTATACGAGTCGCTCATCTTCGTCTGGACAGGTTTCATTATATTTCGAGATTATGACGGCTTTGTTATACTGTTCGGTTGCCTCAAGCCACCTGAGTAGATACCCCCGCCCAATGTGGCGTTTTGCATCTTCCCATGAGGCTGGATCGCCGATGAATGCATACATCAGATCATGCAGGCTATAATAATTCTCATCATGGAACTCGTATGGTTTTGATATTCCCTGTCGTCCGATATGCTCCTCTTCATAAAATACCGGGATATTTCGCTTCCCTGAAAGCCATAACGAAACTTCACGTTTTCCCCATCGCTTTTTTGGATTTCGCGTCAGAAGGCCTTTTAGCAAAATGAGGCGATCCGGGTGTATCTGCTCAGAAAGAACAATTCCTCGTGAAGCCAGGGTTGAGAGAATAAGATTATGATTCAGTCCCTCGAATGGGTGTTTTTTTTCTGTTATCTCAAGTGCGATAATCCCAAGAGCCCAATAATCTGATTCGCGTCCTACAACATTACCCAGTTGTTCAGGCGCCCAGTACATCGGGGTTCCTTTCGTGCTGGTAATGTGCCGTGATAACTCTGTGTCAAGCAGGGTAGAAATACCAAAGTCAGTAAGAATAAGATTTAATGGGCGTAACTCTCGAATTAATATATTTGAAGGTTTTAAATCAAGATGTAAAACATTATTTTTGTGCAGGGTGTCCAGACCAAATGCAATCTCTTCAATTATAGATTTAAATGTGGCATTACTAATTGATTGTTTTTGAACGAGATCGCGAAGAGAACCATACCGAGCATATTCTAAAATCTCGTACCATCGTTCCGATTCTTCATCAAATCCATAGTCAATAATCTTAATCAGATTTTTTGGATTACGTAAAGAAATGTGGCTGACCTGATCTAAAACATCAATTTTGGGTTCAATACCAAGTCGATAATGTTTTAGAATATAATAGACCCTGTCCTTTTGAATGAGCCATATATCTGCTTCTCCTCCGGTTGCAGGAAATTGTTTGATAATTCGGTAGGATCTAAAAAAACGTTGTTCGTCTGATGATATAACCTCATGATGAACCGGTTTTGATGGTTCTGTATGATCCTTTAGACCGTCCCGTAATGTTGTTCCTCTTTTATCAGGATGGTCCATTTCTTTTGGGATCATACGACACTATGGATACCATGTATAGGATCGAATAAGAATTAAGGTATGTGCTAAGAAATGTAGTCATCAGTCAGGAGATCAAACCGCGTTACCTGATGGATCGGCACTTCTTCCGGTTTTTTTCGAAGACGCTCAATTAACACAATGTTCTCATCTTTTAGTTCATTGGTGAGAGAATCAAAATCATCACTCCAGGCTTTGGAAGATGTGACATCATTCTCTTGGATAAGATCAGGATCAAATTCATTCAGATCAAGCCCATCGACAACTCTCACCATTCTGAAGACGAGTTCATCTAGCGGATTTATTGAAATCATCACCGAATAATGAGGAAGAGGAGTTCCTATCTCGATACTGGCTTTTCGAAATGCATCACGGAGATGGTTCATTTTTTTCAGATGAACCCGATACCCCATTACCTGAAGATGATTGTTTAGAGCCATAATTACACGATCCCACTCATCATCAGATAGCGATTTTCTTTTTTTCTGGAGAAAATATGTATCGTATTGTCTTCTGATAACAGCGAGTTCCCGGAGTTCAGGGAAGGGATCATGAAAGAGGATCATGGCTGCATCAAGTAAAGCTCCGGCATCTGGATCAACCGAAAGAGATTGAATCATCTCATCAAGCTCCTGCCGTATTACTGTTTTTTCAGGGATTTTTTCTTTGAGCAGTCCATATTCAAGCTGTAGATTATCTCGCTGTAATGCTAATCGTTCGGACGGAAGATCTTTATCTACTGGCTCATAATCATCGTCTTCTGTATTATCATAATCTAAAAACCTGATTCGTCCATGAAAAAAATCCGCTTCAAGGACTAAAAGATCTTTTGATGCTTCTTTTGTTATAAGGACTTTATTTAGACTTGTTTCAATATCGGATTTTTTTAAATCGCCTATATCTGTATGTTCAAATCCAGATATCTGGTGTGAAAATGCAGAGATACGGGCATCTATCTCATTTAATTGTGTTTCCTGAAGGTTGACATCACCATGACCGAAAATCTTGGAAATCTCTTTTGTGAAAGAATGAATTATCTCCAGATCCTGCATAGAAACTTGTTTTAACTCTAGTGAAGCAAGCTCCTTCTTTAGCTCATTTATCCGGTTGTGTATAAGCGGACGCTTCTGTCTGCTGGTATGGTAAAGAAGTGCAAGTTCAGGTATGAGTGTTTTATATTGTAGTATCCTGTCGGATAATGATTCTACATCTGATATCCTCATTACTTTTTGAGAAAAAGCAACATATTGCTGATTATCAACACTCATGAGGTGCTCATCAGATAGACCAGAAAGGTATCTTTGTATCTCATTCAGATATGTCTCTTCCATGAGTTTAATCTCATGTTCTTCTAAAAGGATCTGAACAAGCACTATTTTGAACCGCTCTGCTTTTCTAAATAGTGATTCCATCGCCTTTCGAGCAGAATCTGGTGTTTTCCAGGTTATTGGATCTTTTTTTAGAAAAGATTCTCCCCTTTTTATAAGATCATCATATAATCTGGTGATCTTTGGAGTTTTTTGAGTGAGCGAATCATATCTCCTGCTCACACCCGATAGTAAATCCTGAACCCTTTTTTCAATCCATGAAAATGACTGCCCAGTATCATCATCAGAATGAACCAGGCTGACTTCAACAACAATCAGAGAACTCATTATGACTGACTTTGTGTGGTTGAGAGAAGGATAGCCGTAACATTGTCTGATGCCTGGCGGGCAAGGGCGGCAACCAGAACCTTCTCGCAGAATGCATATCCGGGATACTTCTCAAATATCATCTCCAGTTCATCCTGTGAGAAACATTCCCATATCCCATCAGAACATATGAAAAAAAGATCCTGATCCCGAAGAGAAATTGATTTAAACCAGACATGGATAGAATCTTTTATTCCATCGCCAGAAATAGAGGATGTAACGATATTTTTCCGTGGGTGATACCGCATCTCGTCCTCGGTAATTACTCCTTCTTCAAGAAGATGCTGAACGACAGAATGATCCTTCGTTATCCGTTCAAAGAATTTTCCATTAATCCTATATACCCTGCAATCCCCGATATTAAAAATAAGTGCTTTATCATCATGAATAATAAGCCCTGCAAGAGTACAGCCAAGATTTGATGCTTCTGGATATTTTTCCACGTACATTTCCAGTTGTTCTTTCGCTCCATATGCAACAGAGGAGAAGGTCTCTTCATCAGTTATTTCCGAGAAATGATCTCGAAGATGTGTCAGGATAACTTGACTTGCCACTTCACCCTTTTGTTCCCCTCCGATACCATCTGCAACACAAAAGATTGCATGTGTAACATCTCCATGAAATGATTCAGGAATTTTCATGGATAGATTGGATATGAGCGTGTTTAAAACCAACAACCCATCTTCGTTATTTGACCTGGTTCCTCCTTTATTGGTGAAAAAGGAGGCTTCAATCCGCTGTTTTATTGTATGCATACCCTATATGAGCATCGCGTTTGAAAGAGATATATCCTACCTCTCTACTCATTTAATACACTACCATAGATTATTCAGAAAATGATCGTTAAAAACTGAATTCTGTGAAAAAAACAGAAAATTATGGTTTATGAGGGATATGAAGAACTTCTTCTTCAATCTTTTCAACCCCATGAACAATCTGATCAATGAAGGATAATATTGCTGGCATCACCACAATCGCTCCAATCAATGAAAATGCAAGAGCGATGATCGTTGTCAGGCCAAAATTACTGATGATTGGAAAGGTAGCAAAGAGTAATGCTGAAAATCCAAAGAACGTAGCAAGCCCTGAAACCAGAATAGCAGATCCAATCTTTCTGACACTATTTTTAATCGCTTCAATAGGATCAGGGGTAACCTCCCGCTCTTCAAGGTACCGTTCCATCACAAGAATTGTCCACTCCGCAGCAATACCAATAGTCATGGACCCAAGACATGCTGTCATAGGATTATAATCAATCCCAAATACGTACATTGCAACGCCGTTCCATCCAACAATGGCAATAATCGGAACAATTGGAGAAACAGCATTTACATTCCGGTATACAACAATCAGAAAGACGACGATAAACAGGAATCCCAGGTAGATCATAAGTTCCTTACTGTCAACAAGCTCCGGTACAAGGGTAGAGAAGAGTTCAAATGAACCCGTAATATGAGCCTGAACCCCTGGTGGGGGCGTGATAAAGACAAGATCCCCTTCAATCTGCTTCTTTATACTTGTCATCTGGTCGGTCTCGAGATCAACCGTCGAGATCTGAATGACAGTTTCCATCCTGCCATTGACAAATTGTTCCTTCTGAGTATCCGGAATTTTATCTAAAACAGTGTTTAATTCACTCTGTGTCCGGGGCATTACTCCATCATTATAGAGTAAAATATAATCCACAATGCTTGAAACACCAATTATTTTAGACTTGGTCTCTTTTTCAAACTCAGAGAATGTTTGTATCCATTGAATGGTATCAAGCGAGAGAACATCTGACCCAGTAATAAGAAGAGGAATTGATGTCGTAGATCCCAATACGCGGGTTACCTTCTCCATATTCACTTTTGCAGGCATATCTGACGGCACAAAGGTATTTTCATCAGTACTGACCGGTATCATCGTATCAGCCTGAATACCTATGATTGCAACGAATAATACCACCATCAGAATGGGAACCGGGCGTTTTGCTATCCAGACCGCTGTCTTTGAAAGTCCATTATCAATAGTATCTGCCATCTTTGAGGTTCCATGGCCTTTTGGTTTATATTGAATAAGAACTGCGATGAGAGGGATGCCAACTAATGATGTCAGATAACAGAACATAACTCCGATAATGCTAACCAGGCCAAATCCCTGAATCATCGGAACCGGAGAGACATACATGGCTGCAAATCCGATTGCTGTTGCAAACATAGCATACATAACTGCCGGCCCAGTCTTGGTTATGGTTGTTGTTATGGCTTCAGAGAGTGGATGATCTCTTGCTTCTTCTTCAAGTCGCGAGTGAATCTGAATCGCATAGTCTATACCAAGACCTAATAGGACTGGAAATGCAGCCATCACGGTCATACTGATCTGAATACCAAAAAGACCCATAAATCCGAAGGTCAGCAAAAGACCAACTGCTACCATCAGAATAGGTAAAAACCGGTGGTTGACATAACTAAAGAGAAGACTGAGCACGATAACCATGAGAATGAGAGCTGCACCGATGAGGATTCCCATTGATTTGCTCATCTCCTGCTTCATCTGTTGTTGAAATGCAGCCTGACCGGAAATATGGATAGAAACACCAGGAGGTATACTGGTACTGTCAATGAATGATTGGATATTATTCAGAGCAACTGTCTTCCGGTCATCTGAAAGACCTGGCTGAAGAGTTATCTGAACAAGGGTCATAAGCTGGGATGGAACCAGTTTACTCAGGATGGTGTCTGGAATTTTTGATTTGACCTCTTTTATTTCCTGTGAAGATGATGGAATCGTTCCATTATGAAGAGGTTTTATCACATCAACAATACTGGTTACAGAATTAACATACTGGTGGTGTTGTAAAGACGGAGTTATGGTATTCAGATAATTCAAAACCTGTGGGCTTGTTGAATCATCACATTCCAAGATCAGGATCACCGATTCTTTCTCAAAAGTATCGGTATAATGTTCCAACATAATCCCCCGTGGAGATGTTATGTCAGTATAAGTAGCGTTCCCCGTGGCCATTGACAGCATCGTCATCCCAAAAAGGGACACAACCATCATCACCAGGACTACCTTTGATACAAGTCCTGGTTTGTGAACTATCAGATTTGCCAGACCAGAAAAAATAGAATTCATAAGGTTACACCCTTATTTCGTCGGCATGGCCTTCCGATTCGTATATACGTAATATCCAGCCCCAAGAATTATCATGAGCAGTACAGCTATGACAATGGGATTTCCTAGCAGGGCTCCAATACCTTCTTTCTCTACAATTGTCACTGGTATTTTAATGGTATCAGATATCTGACTGTCATCCAGAGCGTCCCGGTATTTTACTTCTGAGTCAAGACCATATGATTTGACTGTAGCATCACTTCCAACAGATACCTTAAAGTGTGCAATCCCGGTCTCTCCTGGTTTGAGGTCTCCAATATATGCAAGATCATCGTCACTGGTGAATGGATCCACTGCACTTAATCTGGCTTCTGCGCCAAACACTGGAACAGATCCATCATTCCTGTATGCAACCTCGAGAATAACTTTTTGTCCAGGTCTAATCTCTGCTGGAGGATTGGTTATGGTGAATGTTACTTTAGATCCAACCGGAATGCCAAACTTTTGAACGGGAGTATCAACGGTTTCTCCATCTGCATTCTCATAGGTAACGAGCAGGCTCAGGGGATATTGTTGGGGCTCAGCATCTTCTGATACCGAAACCTTAAACTTTGCCTGCATGGTATCATCCGGATTAAATTCTCCCAAAAACACATTACTGTCTACCGGAATGATCGGAGAATTTTCATCACGAACCAATTTAGCAACTGCTTTTTTACCTGCATCTGTACCGGTGTTTTTTAAAGTCAGTGTAATATAACCAGAGCTTCCAGCACTGATGCTATCTGATTGAATATCAACAATGTCAAGATTAATTGCAGATTTTACTACAAAAGGTAGGATTTTTTCGTCTTTCTTGTTGATATACCGATAAACTATGCTATCGGTTCCAACCTGTTCTGAATTTCCAAGATAGGTGTAGTCAAGAACAATCGGCACATTATATGTTCCGGCTCGTGCCTCATCAGGAATCCGAATCTCAAAAGTTGCCGGAACACTTTCTGAGCTATCAACGTCACCAATCATTTGTGAATCGGATTTTACAAGGATCGGACAGTCTCCTGGATGAAGCGTTACGGTAACCATCTTTGCCGTACTTGGATTGTCATCTGTTTCAACAATTCCTGACTGCACAAATTTCATCTGATTTAATCCGGAGTTCTGGACCATAACCGTTAAAGGAACAGATGTACCTGGAGTAAATTCATTATTTCCGTCTATACTGACAGAAAGGTCCGGAGATCCTGACATGTATTTTGTTCCTGCTAAAACAGGGGTTGTAATACACGCAGAGAGCACCATGAGAGTTGTCAAAATGAGTAAGAAGTTCCAGCCAATTGAAATACAAGTTCTTCCAGTTTTTTGATGTGAATCCGATAAAGATACCTGCTTTTCTGGTATCAATGAATGAGAATTATTTGTCATAGTGTTTGCCCCAACGGTCCAAAAATCAGGAGAACCGTTTTTATCCGGTTTTTCAAGGGTTTTATCCAAATAACTCCTGACATCTCATCTCATTGCATGTTTTGTAGAAGGATGAACGATTGCTATGGGATGAGTTTTTGGTAGTCGGAATTAATGAATTTTTGAGACTACTCCTGTGAGATCTTTCCCAGATGTGCAGAGAATTTGCAGGTCAGACTCCTGAAGACCTGATATCAGGCATTTTAACTGTTTCCGAATTCGATTTCTGATGGATAGCAGTTTTTCTCGTCCTTTTTCAGAGATACTGACATTGATGACACGACGATCATGGGGGTTATAATGCCTTTCAACAAGATTTTCCTGGACAAGAGATTCTACGAGAGAAGTCATATAAGGCCTGGATATGTAAAGCATTTTTCCCAATGTTGACATGGGAAGCATAGGAGTGTTATGCAACTGGATTAGGAGGCGAAATTGTGCTACTTGTATTCCGGTTAACTCCTCGTACTCTGCCTTGAAGAGTTTTTCATGGTAAAATTCCATCAGATCTATCAGAACATCTAAGGCCTGATCCTGTGTAGTCTCATTCTTCATTCCGTTCTACATGAACATATATCTATTCAGTAAATAAATAGTTTTCTTAATGAACAATTATTTTATTGAATAGTGCATAAAAAGTATCACCCTCCAAAAAACAATCAAAAATAAATGAAACTTATTTTAGAAAAGAATAGAAAAAACAGCAAAAAAACTACCGGATTAGGTATTTCTTGTAGACTTCAATAATCTGTGTCGCTGCCGATTCAAGCACATCAAGATCTGATTGCTTTATCCGTTGGATCTGATTTCGAAGGTTTTCAGCCATAAGCACCCGTATCTCCCGTAATTTTTCACGTCCGGCATCAGTTATGGCAATATTTATAATTCGTCGATCATGGGGATCAGACAGACGCTGCACATACCCATCTTTGATGAGAGAATCAACAAGAACAGTCATGTATGGTTTTGAGATATACATCATCTTTCCAAGATTGGTCATACTTTCCATGGGAAACTGACAGAGATAATAAAGAAGCCGATACTGTGCCTCTTGTATACCTGATAAAAAGGGGCGGGTATTTCGAGTAAACTGATCAATTCCAATCTCCAATAGTTCAATCAGTTTTTCAGCAACCATCTCATGATTCTGGGTGGACATGTATCAATCTTCTGTATTTATTCATATTCTTCACCGATAATTCTTTTCGGAAAAACTAGATTTTTATAAAAGCTGATTCAGATTTCACTCCTTCTTTTAAGAACCTTCACTATCAGCGGAAAAGAATGGTTGAATTAAGAGAACCAAAAACTACCTTTTTATTAAACAGAACGGATCATCAGCATAAAAATCACCGGACTGCCAGTATGCCCTGACCCGGCATCCTCCCCCGCAGAGGTCAAGGTATGAACAGGATCGGCACTTTCCGGTCAGATGTTCCTTTTTTTCTCTGAACATTTTCAGGACCGGATTTTCAGAGTCGTTCCAGAGTTTGGAGAAAGGGTATTCCCGTATTGAACCGATTCGAAACTCTGGTAATTGTGCAAACTGGCATGGATAGATCTCCCCGGTCTCGGTCACATTTGCCACCCTTATACCAGCACTGCATCCTCCTTTCATGGAGGCAACAAGATTTTTTGCTTCAGGCAGATCCTCATAACCGGAATTTTCCATCCACTCAAGCAGATGTATTGCATCCTGCGGTCCGTCAACCGTCAGAAATTCCATAACCGATGATTCCGTTTTTTGTGCATACTGTTGCAATAGGTCAAGGACAGCACATACCTCGTCTCTGGTCAGCTGGAGGGCATCATATGATGCAGCACCCCGTCCGGATGGAACCAGCCAGTATACACAGAACCTGCATGCTCCAATCTGAAGAGCAAGGTCAATCAGGTCACCGAGTTCATGCATATTCTCACGAGTCAGGGTGACTCTGACACCACACCTGATCCCAGCCTCCTGGCAATATGAAAATGCCTGGACTGATTTTTCAAAGGCTCCCGAAGAATTTCTGAATCGGTCATGAGTCTCTGCCCGTGCCCCATCAAGTGAGATGCCTACATAGCCGATTCCGGATTCCTTGATCTTTTTCACAATCTCCGGAGTGATTAGAGTTCCATTTGTGCTGATAGCCGTTTTAATACCAATATCACGGGCATAGGATGCAAGTTCCCAGATGTCATCCCTCATCAGGGGTTCTCCACCGGTAAGCAGAAGAACCGGGACACGAAGTTCCCTACAGTCATCAAGAAAGGATAATGCCTCTTTCGTTGACAACTCATCTTCCGTTCCCCGGTCTCTTCCTGATGCATTGTAACAGTGTTCACAGGAGAGGTTACATCTCCGGGTCAGGTTCCAGAAGACAACGGGCCGGAGAGTTGGAGAATAGGCAAGATATTCCGGCCTAATCTCATCAGTCTTCCCCTCTCCGGCCATCATAGAGCTGACGGTTCCTTTACCATGCAGACATTGAGTAATTCGGTTCATATTACACAATCTAGGTCATCGACCCGGGTATGGGGTGTTCTTTTATATTCATCTGTACTGAAAAGGATAATAAAGTCATGATATCCGGTTTTTTCTGCAATCATTCTGATCTCCTGGATGACCTGTTCATGGGACCATCCGTGATGAACCGTATAGAGTGAATATTCCCATCGTCCGGGAACAATTGACCGTTGATAACAATGGGTAATACCGGGGAGTGCTGCAAGAGCTTTTCCTGCATTATCTGTTTCTTCCTCCGGGATTTTCCATCCGACCAGGGCATTTGCAATTATACCCACACTTCGCTGGTTTATCCGTGCCCTTACCCGCCTGATAACACCTGCCTGTTTGAGGTTTTCAATTCTTTGTATAACCTCTTCCCCGGTCATTCCAATTCGTTCTCCGATAATTGAATAGGGATGAGATTGTAGTGGGATTCCCTTTTCAAGTTCACGAAGAAGTATCTGATCAAAACTGTCCATGAAAGCCCCCGTGAAAATCAAGGAGTGGAAATGTTACATTTATTTTATACCGCTTTATGGTGATGAGGTTAAGATATGCATCAGGTGGTATTACAGTCTTTTCAAGGATCTCCCGAATTATCTCATCTATCCGGTCAGATGAGGCAGCTGCAATAGTAAACCAGAGGTTATACTCATGCTCCCGCCTGAAGTTATGGGATACCTCAGGGTACTCATTCACAATGGCTGCAATTTCAGTTATTCGTCTTTCTGGAACCCGGAGTGCTATAAGCGTTGATGCCATTTGACCTCTTTTTCCTGATTCAAAGGTTGGAACAATCCCCCGGATAATCCCAGAATCTGCAAGGCGGTTTACCCTTTTTTGCACCTCTTCTCCAGACATTCCCACCGCTCTTCCTATTACTTCCCATGGATCAGGGACCAGAGGAAAGTCGTCCTGGAGGGTATCAAGAATCCGAAGGTCCATATCATCCAGAGTCATTTCTCATCCCCTCTTTGGCTGATAAGGACAGAGTGGATCTTCGGCACAAAGTTCTCCTTCGATATCCTTTGGCCTGACCAGACTTCCACAGCTCTGAACCATAGTGCCGTATTCAGAAAATGCCCTGGCCCGGCACCCACCACAGATGGTCTTATATTCACAGATCCCGCATTTTCCCTGGAGCCGGTTATAATCCCTGAGGGCCTGGAACACTTCAGATCCTGCCCAGAGTTCAGACAGGGGTGTTTCCCGGAGGTTACCCGCAATGGCCGGAAGGTAGGGGCAGGGCGTCACATCACCGTTTGCATAGATTCGACAATAGGTGATTCCTGCAAGACAGCCCCGTCCCCACCGGGGATGAGTAACTCCCAATTCTTCTGCAACCCGACGGAACTGGGGGATGCAAGTGGGGCGAAGGGAAATGGGATCATCTGCATACCGGCGGATGATGTACTTCAGCAGTTCCTCGTAGGTCCCATATCGTTCATAGTTCTCCTGCATTGACCGTCCAGTTGGAACCGGGATGAAGATCTGGTAGGTATGGACACCGAGTTCTTTTCCCAGAGCCACAACCAGGTCAAGTTCAACGGGATCAGGTTTTATTATGGTCATATTAATCTGAACCCCGATCCCCTCCCCGACACAGGACCGGATGGCATTGACTGCCCTATTCCATGCTCCCGGAGATCCCCGGAATGAATCATGGACGACGGGATCGGCAGAGTCAATACTGAATGCTACACTGGAAATACCAGATTTCTTCAGGTTTTGAATAGTCTTTTCATCAAAGAGATATCCGCTTGTTCCCATTGCCATCTTTAGGCCAAGTCCGGTTCCATACCGAGCTATCTCGAAGATATCTTCCCGCATCATCGGCTCTCCCCCGCTCAGTATTACAACCGGGTTTCCGGTCGCTTTAATCTGATCAAGGATGTCAAATGCTTCAGTAGTTGAGAGCGGGTCTGACACATCACGAGTCCCGGCATCAGAATAGCAATGTGGGCATTTGAGCGGACATCGGATGGTAAGGTTCCATGAAATGATCCGGAGTGGTGGAGTAATTGAATGGCCCATTCGTGAGTATATTTCGATGTGCATTTGTTTAATGAGTTGTTATTACTCCTCAACCTGATTACAATGGTAAAAACAAATGACTGGGTTAAATTAGATGGTGGCCGGATAAGTGAATATTGGGGTAGTTTTTATGAATGGACCCGTGACTTCAGCTGGAGGTAATCACTCATTATTGATATATTTATCATATTATAGAATAAATTCCTGCAAGGTGGTATGAATTTCTTCAATACGTTCTCTTGGAGAAAAGGGTCAGGTTGTTATCCCAAAAAAAATCGGGATCAGTTCAATTTAAAACCTGGAGTTCATCTGGAGTTTTCTATTGATGATGGAAAGATCGTGATAAGCCCACATTATTCTGAATCATTTCTTGAAGATTTTTGTTCAATTGTTAAAGATAAGCTGAAAAAACCAATCAAATTCAAAGATATCATCGAAAAAGAGAATGTAGAGAGAATAAATTATGATCTATCTTGATTCAAATGTCTTTCTGTAAGCGATCCTGTATGATGAAAATTCTTATCCTCAAGTTCATCAGTCTAAACAAATATTAAATGACATCATAAACCATAATGTCCAGGCTTGTACATCAATTCTTACCTGGGACGAAATTGTTTTTGTTGTCAGGAAAAAAATTGGCATAGATGAATCCATTCGTGCAGGGGAAAAATTTCTTTCATTCCCTAATATGAGGTTAATAGAGCCAGATCATGAAATATTAACGATAGCACAGGATTTTATCACTACGTATAAAATTCGGCCAAGGGATGCAATTCACGCTGCCTCTGCTTATCATTACGAGGCGAAAGCATTTTTTTCTGATGATTCTGACTTTGATTGTATGAAAGAAATCCAGAGGGTGAACCTTCAAGATTATTCACAATAATACCTCATAATTGGTTTCAAGGAGGCCTTTTTATCCCGACTCACGATCTCACCCTCATCTTTCACGGAGCCGATGTCTTTGACTATGGCGATGCAGCCAGACTCATCTCCCTCCTTCACCCACGGTTATCACTCGTTGCCGGAGTCATGGCACGGACAGCTGCTGAAGAATCCGGGCTTTTAGTTACCTATGACGGAAGAAGACCCAGCGAAATCCTTGCTGAATCCCCGTTAGATCAGGTTGTTCTCATCCACCGGGCAAAAACCAATGCTTCTGCTCACCGGTTCGGGTCTCTCATCCACTCCCACCTCAAAGATCGGGGGCTCATTCTTATCGATCCCGGAACCTGCCAGATCTTTACCTGGGAACCTGGCGATCCCTCTCTCTCAACATGGCTGTCAGAGATAACCGGATATCCGGTCGTTTCTGGAAACTATCACGATATCAGTCCTCCTGATACACGAGTTATCGGTGGTTGTCTTCCTGGTGAACCAGTTTTTGTAAACGGGATTATTATCGGGTATGCAACTAGTGAAGAAGCGATTATCTCTCTTCAGAATGGGACTATTCAGGCAGTATCCGGGATTGACCTCAAAGATCACGGAGTCGAAAAACTCGTACGGTTTGGATGCCCGGATGTATCGAAAGCCTGGTGCAAGAGTGGAAATATCAGGATATCACGACCAAAGAAAGGTACCCGAAACGTGCAAAAAGGACATGTCGTCGTCATTGATCACGCTGCCATGTCCTGTTTTAGAGCGTTTAATCCTGAAATATGCGGTTTAGTCACAATCGGGGATGATACGACCTCAATCTGTGGTCATATCGGGTGTTTCCGGGGTATTCCGGTTCTTGGGATTACCGATGGGGACATTGATGGGATTGTGCCGGAAGGATATGCACCAGGCAGTGTGGTCTTGCAGGCTGTCAGGGAGCGGGATGACGACCTGGGAATTGAAATTGCCGGAAAAGTTCCGAATGAACCGGTGGATTGGGATACCTGGGTAGAAGAGATTATTCTGGAACTTGGGGACCGGGTACGGGTGGTGCATCGGGAACCTCATGATAAATAACGTATTTCGTTTTACCATATAAAGAAAAAGATATGCCGGGAAGAATACTTTGAAAAGATGGGGACATATTAGAATCTGCAAAAGATTCATGAAATTCATACAAACTTACATGAATGTGGTAGAGATATACTTCAAACCTTGATCTGCATACATGAAAAAAAATAATGAAGTAAAAATTCCTCTTGAGGTGATTTTTCTCCTGGCTTGTGGCGTATTGATGTTTGTCCTTGGTATTGTGTTGTTATTCGTGGCAAGAGGATTTTTGCCTTATTATCAACATGGAATATATGGTCTCCTTCTCATAATCTGTGGCCTGCATTTGCAAATATTGGGGAAAACACCTGTTAGACATACTTTGAGAACTTGGCCGGTACTAGCTTTTGGTAGTATCGTAACAATCATAGGTTTTGTATCAATTTTTGTCCCCGGGATACTCGGTGATATTCCAAAGATACTTGTAATAATCCTTTACGGAGTAGGAGGAATTTTACTGCTTTTGAATATTTTTCTTTCAAATGATATGTACCAATTATGGAAAACACATGGAAAGAAGGTATACAGCCACCTGATCTACAGATATGCAACAGTCTACATTATTACATCTTTCATAGTAATAACGACAATAATCCAGATATTTTTACCAAAGATAATTCATATAGAATTATTTGCAGTCTTCTTTCTTTTATTTGGCATTAATCTCTTCTATCTTGCATATAATCTGCAAAAACCAGGGCAAATTTCCACTGAATCTACTATACCTATTTCCCATTCGTGTATGTCGCTGAGAACAGTAATGGAGATGCAGTACGGATTTTTTATGCTCGTGAGTGGGTCTCTGTTGGTTCTAAAATCTATAGGATTAATACCATTTGCGTATAGTGCCCAGATGGGTACGCTAGTACTTTTATTGGGTGTTCAAGCACTGGTCGTCGGTGATATGCTCACATTACAATTCGATCGAAACTGGCTAATTATCTTAATTGGGATTATATTTGTTGCATTCGGCACCATTACGATCATAGTTCCGGATATTTTTATAATCTATCTGGCTCTTTTCATCTCACTTTTTAATATAATGGGGGGCTTTTACCTGCTCTATCACCTCCTCAGACCAAGATCAAAGTCGGAAAAAGAAGTCTGTAAACAAGAGGGTAATGATATCCTGATATTAATCTTTTTAGTACTCCTAGCAATTCTTACCGGCATCCTTATGATCCTTATCGGAATATCATTACTCATTTTTGACCAGATTCCGGTCCTTAATTTTGCAATTATTCTGGCATTTTTTGGGCTGACATTATTTGTCCTTTTTTATGTAAGATCAATTGCAGAGAAAAAACAGCTAATTGGTTAAAAAATGGGCATTTTCACTCTTTATCGAAAATACAAGGTTTTGAGAGATACCGTCTCATAATAAATATCCATCGTTTCATTTGTTAACCCTGGAAAATTTTGAAAAGGGGTTAAAATATTATACAATATTTCTTTCCCGTTTTTCGAATATTTTACTCGGCTTTCGAGTTATTGGGATAAGGGCCTATCTGGTGAATTGATACTAAATGGGAATACATAATAACTTACACAGGAATATGGTAGTATGTTAGGGGAAAAACCAGTTCTAATCTTTATTATCTGCTTTTTTCTAATTATATGCAGCCCTGTATCTTCTGCAGGCATTCCCTTTACCGGAAATCATACCTTTGATAATCTTCAGGAACTTATCGCAGACATACCTGATGAGTCAACATACCTGACCGACTATCAGCAAGGAATCAACAAAACACTCTCTGATGTCTCCTCGTCATTAACTCTGGGAAAAACCGCCCTCAAAGCCTCAAATGCATCTGAAGCAGAGCGTCAGTTCTCCTTTGTGATCCAGAAATCCCCCTCCTCCGTTCCTGCATGGAAAGGGCTCTTTGTATCGCTTGTTCTGCAGGAAAAGTACGATGAACTGTTCAATAAAACACAAGAACGAATCAACCTGTCACCCTATGATGACTGGGTCTGGATTGAACGGGGAAGAGTCGAACAGGAGAAGAACAAAATCCCTGAGTCATTACAATCCTTCAACAAAGCCCTTGCCCTGAATTCAAAGAACGTGTTTGCCCATTATTACTCAGCATGGAGTCATCAGGGATTAAAGCAGAATCAGAATGCAATTAAGGCCTTTGAAAAGGTAAAAGTACTCTCTCCCCAGTATGGTGGAGTTGATGGAAATATCGGATTTTTATATCTGGGAATGAACGAATACGAAAAAGCACTCCCCTATCTTGAAAACGCCCTGGTTTGGTACCCTGATTGGGCAGAAGCACGGCGATCAAAAGCCATGATTCTCTACCATCTGGGTGAGAAAGAAGAGGCATTAGCGGCATTTGATGAGGCCATCAGCCTGAATCCTGAATATTCCAATACCTATCTCTCTAAAGCTGAAGCGCTCAGGGATATGGAGCGGTACACAGAAGCACTCGTCCCGGTAGAAACCGGTCTTTCGTTTGAGAAGAATAATACTGATCTCCTGATGATGAAAGGGGACATTCTCATGGACTTAAACAGGTTTGATGAGGCACATGGGATTTTTGAGAACGTCACTACGATCTATGAGATGGATCCAGACCGGAAAAACAATGTATTTAACGGACTCTACTCCTGGTGGGCACGGGGTTATAGCAAAGAACAACTTGGGGAAACCGTGGAAGCGAAATCAACATATTCCACAGCATTAACTGAGTTAGAGCCTTATATGAACTCCCAGAGTTCCGGAGACCAATGGCATCTGAAGAGTAAGATCCTGACCGGCCTTGGTGAATATCTCCAGGCTGAGGTTGCAGAGAAGAAGGCACAGGAACTTGGATATAACGAACAATATTATCTCTAACTCTCCTCTAATTTTTTCCGATTGGGAAATCCTTAGCCCAATCAGGAGTATCCAGAAACAAATTTTCATTATTCACATGATTCACCTAATTTCCCATTATTCTCCCTTCCGGTTCTCTGGCAAATATTGCTGCAGGATCTTATAAATGAGTGAAAATTAATATTCTGGTATGCGTACGAGAAATGGACTGTTCTTCCTTTTCCTTTTCTTTAATTTAATTTCGCTCACCAGTATCGCTGCAGTTCCCGCACCTCCTGACCTTCTCATCCTGACTGAGGATTATGCCCCGTTTAACTATGTTGAAGATAATCAATTAAAGGGGATTTCAGTAGAGATTCTTGAATCAGCCTTCCATCATATGGATATGGATATCTCCCGGGATTCATTTCACCTCGGTCCCTGGGCAGAGGGATATGAAACCGCCCTGATCCGAAACAATACTCTTCTTTTTACTACTGCCCGTATACCTGAACGGGAGCATCTGTTTACATGGGCCGGACCTCTTTTTACTGATAAAAAAGTCTTGTTCGGAATAGCGGGTCATGAAACTCATCTCACCTCTTCAGACATCACATCGTACCGAATTGTTGCAATCAGGAACGACAGCGGTCTTCAACTTGCCATCGATGCCGGTACATCACCTGACCAGGTAATCGTTGCAGAAACCCCCGGACAGGCCATTGCCATGGTTGAGAATGGAACTGCCGATGTATGGAGTTATGGTGAGATGGCCGGAAGACGAATGATAAGTAAATATGCACAAAATCCCGGATTATTCGCTCCGTTCATGGAGATTGCAACCGTAGATGAATATCTTGCCTTTCATCCAGATACTGATCCAGCATTTGTGGCTACAGTCAATGAGACCATAAGGGAGATGAGGCAGAACCGGGCTATAGAAGGTGTATCTGAGTATGCTCAGATTCTCTACCGGTATCTCCCGGTTGAGTGTCATGAGGCTGATATCACCCCGCAGATGGTCACCGATCTAGTAAACCTGACCTGTGATGCAATCATCACAAACACATCTGACTCGATTACACGGATAAATTCGGGTGAAGGTCCATTTAAGGATCCAGTGAATCCGGGTTTGTACGTCTTTGTCTATAATTCAAAAGGAACGGTGGTTGCCCATGCCGATGATCCACTCCTTGTAGGGAAAAATTTCTCTAAAAAGGCTGATATTACCGGGAAACTGTATCATGATGAGATATTTGAAGGTGCCGGAACGTATGGGACCGGGTGGGTCCATTATGTTTATACTCATCCGGCAAGGAGTGGGATCTATCCGAAAAAGGCCTACTACCGGCTCGTAACCGGAATTGACGGGGATGATTACATTGTCGTCAGCGGTCGGTACATGTCCTGTGCCTATCTCTGGCAGTCACCCGGAGGAGAACAGGATCGGAGTATTGAGATAGAAGTGATGCCTGATGGAAAAATGGTCCTGTGTGGGACGACAAATACCACAATGCAGAAAGATATCCTCCTTCTCCGGTATCTTCCAGATGGGAAGAATGATCCTGCATTTGGGAAAAACGGGGTGGTGAGATGGGCTGGAGGTGCCGGAAAGGATGATTATGCATTTGGGGTAGTTTATGATAATGAGGGGAGAATCCTGGTTGCTGGAAGGGAACACAACGGTCATGATGCCGATGTCCTCGTTCTCCGGTATACATATGATGGAGAACTGGATACCACATTTGGAGAAAACGGCGTATTCAGATATGCAGGGCCGGGGAATGGAACAGACTCAGCACGTGGGATAGTAGTCCGACTGGATGGAAAGATCCTGATCACCGGTGAGATGAACTCGAGTGTTCATAAGGAGATGATTGCCATACAACTCTTACCTGATGGAAAGCCAGATACAACGTTTGGAGATGACGGGTTATTTGTCCTGAACATTACCGGGGAAGGAGACCGGTATGGATTTGGAATTGCCCTGGATGCTGAGGATAATGCAGTCATAACCGGGGGAGCGGTCCGTCCTGGTGATGGAAACAGTTCGATAGTCACCACCCGCCTCCGGAATGACGGTTCGGTAGATGAATCATTTGGCCTCAATGGGACCGTTTTTTATATGGGAGAAGCAGGTGGTCCTGATTACGGAAACTGGGTGAGTGTCACACAGGATGGGGAGATTCTGGTCACCGGAGCGGTAGCGGACGCAGACGGTTCATATGACATCATCCTTCTCAAATATACGAACCAGGGTGTTCCTGACCCGGCATTTGGAGATGAGGGGATCGTTCTCTATCATGGTCTGGGGTATGACTATGCCTGGGGGCAGGACATACAAAAGGACGGAAAGATAATCATCGCCGGGACGACAGAGGTGCATGGGAAGCGATATCCTGTTCTCCTTCGGTATGGTCCGGATGGCCGGCCTGATCCTTCCTTTGGGGAGCACGGGGTGATGACGTTTGAGGCATTCGGAACAGGATTGCTCTATGGAGTCCATCTGGATAATGAAGGGAATATCTATGCAAACGGCTATATTACCAAGGATGGGAAAGAGACCTCCTTATTTGTAAAGATTCATGGAGATGATACGTAGGTAATAATTACTTGAGACAGAAAAGGAAGTTGTGGATGGTTTTCTCCTTGGGTTTATTTGAGGGGTAATTCTCTAGCTTTTCGATTTTTCTTTGGCCTGCTGAAGAAAGACCGGGGCGAGATAATGCTCCGGGTCTATCTCTAATGCCCGGTTACATTCATTTATTGCCTCTTCATATCTCCCCATTTCAATCAGAGCTGAAGCAATATTGACAATGGTGTCTGCATTATCCGGAAAAGTGCGGAGGACATGATTATAGGCATCAATGGCTTTTTCATGCTGACCAAGTTCAAGGAGGGTATTTCCCTTTATAGTCCAGATTCTTGCATCTTCAGGACCCACCTCCAGTGCCTTGTCAAACGCTGCGATTGCCTGATCTAGTTTTCCCTGTTCTTTCAATGCATATCCTTTATTGTACCATGCATCAAGATCACCACGGTATGCCATAGGTACTGGTACCCCGGAGTTTGTATTAAGAATAGTGCTTTGATAGATGGATGGGATGATGGATTTAAACGAAGGAGATACCAAAGGATATTCTGACAGTTTTTATACAAAATACCCTTACCTGAAAAAAATGCTTTAAAAAATTCAGAGACATTTCCTGACACTTACCCTATTCAAGATCAAAAGGAGGTTGAGGTCCAAGGGATCCATCCATCTCTCTCCTCATCATCGCTTTTCTCTCGATGTCAGGATCCAAATTGAGCAATATGTCAAGAAGATGTTCATAATCTATGTCGTTTCCTGCCTCTGTGAAAAGATTCAAGAGAGTATACACCTGATACACATCTCCACCAGTCTCTCTGACTAGATTATACAGGAATGACTCATTCGGTTGAAAAGTGGTTGTAGGTATGGTGAGCAATCGTTCGCCGATGGTAAAGAATGTCTGGTATTTCCGCACCCCCTCAAGGTTCAGGATCAGTTCCTGATATACTTTCGGTTCATCAATGGTCACCATATCTCTGAGTTCAGTAATCCAGGACAGAGCTCCGGTTGAGATGGCAAGAGCAACCGTCATACCAGTAAATGCCTCATATGGGCCGGAATTCTGAATCATATCTATGATAGAATTATAGACAATGCCAACCTGATAATGGATCATTGAGACCAGGGCATATAATTCAATGTCCCGGTTTTCCCTGATATCAAACCGGTAGAGGAGGCGGACTCCCTCATTCCACTCACGTATATGCAGGTGGGAAAGGCAGTTATATGAGTCTGGATTACTGAATATTTCCTCATGAAAAACCTGGTTTTCAAGTTCTTTCTCTTTTAATAGTTCTTTCCATACTCGTGCTGTAGATACCTTATCGTCTAGACGACCAAAAGCTATAAATGCACATTCTTTTTCATGTTCATTGCATGGATGAGAAAAAAGTGAATAGAGGGATTTTTTCACTCCTTCTTTATCATTTAAACCAGCATAATGGGAAGCACGTCTGAGCATACGCATGCCTGATCCATATTCACCATCGATTTGATCTAAGAATGTGATGGCTTTTTCATGATCACGGAGAAGAGCAAGTAAACTCTCACAATCATACAATATATCAATACTTTCCGAATCTTCAGCCCATATCTTTTCATATTCTGAAAGAATGTCCTGAATGAGGGATTTTGATAACTGGTCTCCAATGAAATCAAAGCAATCTGTAAAATCCTCCACTAAATGCCGCTTAGATAAGATAGGGCTCATTCCTTAGTATATCGTCCTGGAAACAAAAGGAAGTTTCATCACGCATATTGTATCAGGAAAAAAATATAAAATGAACGAAACCAAAATCTCATGAGATAATTTGATTATTGATAAAAAGTGCCCTTACTGTAGCCATCATACGGGTAGTTGTAGGTATGCCTATCATATAAACCGGAGTGAGGTATGAAAAAAAGTGATTACTACGAAAGACGAGGATTAGATCGTATTATCGGGATTAGTGATGCGGTCTTTGCATTTTCTCTCACACTACTGGCAATTGACCTTGCAGTTCCTGACCTACAAAAACAGCAGGATGCACTTCTGGTCCAGGGTCTGGTTGATGAATACTCCCATTTCCTGTATTTTTTCCTTACCTTTATCATAACTGCTGCATACTGGTCAAATCATCACCGTATCTTCCGGTTTATTACCGGGTATGATGGCATTCTGATGCGGCTGAATACTTTTTTTCTGCTGTTTATCATTATGATGCCGTTTGTTACGAAACTCATCAATGAATATGGACATATCCAGCTGGCGGTAATTATTGCTGCACTGGGGTATGCTGCTCCAGGAATATTACTGGGTTTCATCTGGCATTATGCATCGCGGAGATATCTGCATATCAAAAAGGATCTGCCAGAAGATTTTGTCAGACTGACTACGTTTAAGAATTATATCAGCCCGGTCATCTTTCTGCTCTCAATACCAATCTCGTTTATGAAGCCGACATTTGCCCTGTATTTCTGGTTATTGTTGTTTCCTGCCCATATCATCACAGAGATTCTGTTTCCTGACATAATAGAAGAAGATTAATGTGTCATCCGGTTATCCAGCATGGGTACCCCTTCTCCCTTTTGATTGTTATTTGAGAGAGATTTCTTCATCTGTTGGGAACAGGGCCTTCATAAACGGTGTTCCTCTGCAATTACATCCTTAAATGGGTAGAACCGGTCAAAAAGTATGGCCGATAATTTCATGGTATTTTATTGGGTCTGACTTTTGGCTTTCGCATAAGCCGGGTATTTCATGGTGAAAACGATCCCGACGATAATGGATATCCACATGTACGCATCTCCAAAGATACCCAGCGTATCTGGATAAAAGAACTTGTATATACTCAGCAGTAATCCCAGCAGGAAGAGAATCCCCCAGAATGCTGTGAGGACTTTATTAATCTGAATGAAAACCGGGTTCTCCCAACGTTCGCGGGGAACATCCCGTTTAGCATACTGGATGGTAAAGGGAATACCAATTGCAAGGCTTCCGAATGCAATTCCCGTGAGAACTGTGTTTGATGCAATTCCAATATACGGGATGATACTATACCACTGAAGGACTATCAGGGCTACGGCCATTCCTACAAAGAAGGAGAATGTCACCCAGGGAACGATGAGTTTGTCCCGCATATCTCGGTATCCGACGATAACCGAAATAACCAAAGAGATAATAAGAGCAGTTTCAAGTTCAACCAGAGAATGCCCGGCAAATAATCCGAATAGTATCCATGGCAGAAATGAAATCAAAAATACGATTGGGTTCATTTTAAGACAGGTTTGTCATTATTCAATTAATATTTTTTGAACCCATAATCAGGCCCAAAAAAGTGTTCTGATGAATATCAAAAACACCTGAATCTCTGCAATAATTAGTGCAAAAATCTGGTATCCTGATCAGATCGGTGTTGATTATTTCCCATCCTGCCTTTTTTAATAGATATACTGGTCCTGGAGCGGAATATAGACATTTATCTGTTCTTTTAATAATCCTGCGTTGATCTTTGGTATCAGAGTTTCATGGACCTGGAACATCCCGGCAATCTGGGACATAACAATCTGGATCTCGACCGGACGATTCAACCCTCTGGTGATGCTCACATCATCTATAGCCAAAGTGGATATTGCATGCATGGAAGCGGTGGAGATATCGGTTGAATGATATGCCCGGCCTTTTGTCATATCACAGGCATCAGCGACACTAATGATACTCCCTTCGATAGTAAGAGGTTTTGGATCTCCATGATGTGAATGAATTGCAGATAGAATAAATGTTCTGATAAGCAGAGAGGTTTTCGGATCTGGATAAATAACTGGAAGGATATTGTCAAGGATTGGCTGAGCCAGCATCATGGAATGTGACAGATGGTCATCCCGGTGAATGGCATTCCCGATATCATGACATACGGCACTTACAAGAACAATAAGCGTCGCATCATCCAGATCACCCCCCTTTTTCATAATGTCAGGTTCAATCTCTGATGAGGAGAGAAGATCCAGAATGGTGAGGGCAGATACGGCAGTGACCTGTGCATGTATACTCCCATGATCATTCATCCTGAGCCGCCCGGTGGTCGTGAAAGCAGCCATGTCCCAAAGGACAGAAATAGGACTTACTTTTGTTAATAATTCCCATGCAAGGGAGGTCTTTTGATATGGGCGAATATGAGTTTCAATCCTGTTTCTAGCTGAGCATCTCACATCCGGCTCAATATTGTCTTCCTTAGATCGTGGGGGGAAAGTGGAAGATGCATTTTTTTCATGGGTTTGTACTTCTTCCAGGTATGGAAGGGCGGTTGGGTTCATAGCATGTTTTCATAGTATTTAGTAAAGATAGTGTTTTTCTCATGAGAATATATTCGTTACAATAAAATCATAGTTCAATATATTTTATTGAAGATAATAGATTAAATCGTTAATAATATATGTTTGCAGGTTGATGTATTGTCTGGATGAATCAATCCGGTGAGACAATCCAAAAGCACACAGGGCTTTGTCGCTGGTGTGAGATGCCTCTTGATTCCGACCAATCCTTTGATTCATGCTGTTCTCCCCGATGTAGGGATCTTTTTTATTCATGGGTGGAGCAAGAACATGCATCCATCAGAGGAAGACGACCGCAGTATTGGAATGTTATCCGTCGGCAGATACTGCAGAGAGATGGATACCGATGCCAGATCTGTGGAGAACAAAAAGATCTGTCGGTCCATCACATCATCCCACTCTCCATGGGAGGAGACTCAACTACCGGAAACCTTCGTGTTCTCTGCCATACCTGCCATCAACAGGTACATGGAAAAAGAGTAGTCCGGGACCGTACGAAAAAGAGATTTCGTATCAGAATTCGGTATAAACCCATGTTTGTTCCTGCTGTGCTGGCTTGTGAATGGCTCTGGAATGATCACCGGTTTTATAGGTATGAGATAGCTGATGAGCAGGTATGACCTGATCATCGTCAATATAAAACCATACTAATTTTTATGTTCGCCCTCCCTCTGACGGAATGGTGCCTCTGGGATTCATGACTCTATTTCTTTATTTTCCTGCACTTCTGGGTGTAAAAAGGACTCAAGTTCAATTTTACTATTCACAATAATGATACTGATTGCCAGACCAAGTGCATTTGCAATAACCATGCTTGGCGTTACCCTGAAGAATAATTCTATTCCTTCACTCAATGGCTGCACCATTATCATTCCAATGAATCCATGAAATATTTCAAATGCTGCAGCAAATGCCATAGCAGGGATGATTCCCGGTAATTTCCCTTTATTCAGGTGATACAATATGCCTGCAAAGAGCCCTGCCAGAACTGTTGCAATCAGACAGGTAACTGCGGTCTCTCCTCCTAGAGAGAAGCGGTGAACTCCTCCGATTAATCCTACTATGAATCCCACATATGGGCCACCCACAAGCCCGCTGATCATTGGTGACAGATCCCTGATGTTACTTATAACTCCATCCTCCACAGGGATACCGATATAAGTGCCAAAAATAGAGAATAAACCAAAGATTATCACAAAACCGATATAGTCACGGTTTGTTGCCCTTTTAAAGATTACTTGTTCTACAACGTGAATTTTTGTAACAATCTCCATGAAAACATAAATATACACTTCACATGCTGCAAAAAGGGTGAGATAATCTCCAAAAAAACCATGGGGCTGTGATGATGTCATAATAACGATATTCAGATGATGTAGGTGTGATGATATTAAGATATTCTTTTCTTTAATTCTAAAAATTCTCTCTGATATGTCTTTTATGACTGGATGGATATCCAACTCCCCTCAACGCAGGAGAGAAGCGAAGTGATGATTATCTCTGTATGATGTATAAACGCAAGATTTTATTAACCCGGGATTTGAGATGGAGATCTACTGAAAATATACAAAAGAATATGGATAGATGTACTTCTTTTTAAGAAGGTCGTTATAGGAAAAGGGGAGGTAGTTACTGATTTAAAAAATTAACTCATTGTTTCATTTTTCTTTTTTACGGGCATATAGCAAAAACTCTGGCTGGGAATCCAGATCCATCGAGAGGTTTTGGGAATGCAACAACGATCAGAGCTCCAACTTCAGAAACCTGATCCAAATTTGTCAATAATTCAACCTGATATTTATTCTGGGAAAGAATGTAGGTCTCCAGTGGATATTTGTCCTGGCTTACAACAATACCTGGGTCAGTATCGGTTGTTTCATGTCCGGATGCAGTAATATTTCGCTGTTCATACAGGTAGGTGAGTACCTCCTGGCTCCATCCCGGATAGTGGGCAACCCCGAAGGAATCGGTATTCTGCATTTCATCTTGGTCAGGCCAGTGTTTTGACCAGTCGGTCCGAAGAGCGACAAAAGAGCCTTCAGGTATCTGACCGTTTTTCTCTTCCCAGTCCTTTACATCATCAATTGTGACAACATAATCCGGGTTTTGATACACCTTTTCGTGAATATCTATCACTACCAGGGGGAGAATCATCTCCCGTGGACTTATCTGATCAAGGGTTCGGAGTCCTTTTATGAAATGTGCCGGAGGGTCAACATGAGTTCCCCATTGCCCGACATGGCAATAATACTGCATATAAAAACCTGAACCGAGTGTTCCATTCCCTGGTTCGTACGAGTAGAGGGTTTCTACTGTCTCATCTGGATCCCCTTTCCAGTGTGGGATACCTGGTTCAAAAGTATGGGTGAGATCCACAAAACGGTAATCCTGCATTTGTTGCCAGATCTGAGTGAGATTTCCTGATCCCGGATCTACTGCCAGAACCGGGAGAGAAATCAAGAAAAATGAACATAAACAGACAAGGAATATTCCATATTTCCATATAGACATACAGTACTGTCAATTTAAAACCAAATAAGGAATTGTAAAAGGCGAGTATTTCTCCATATACTCCATAATTAGGGATTTTTTCTCTGAATACCCGAGAAAAATGGTTCGGTGAGTTGATCCGGTTACCATAATTCCAAAAAAAGAACGTATTACCGGGAATTTAGTATTCACATGGGCGATTCATTCATTGCAAGGAAATTTAAGGCATTCTGTCCGTACTGGATCGGGGCTTTGTGGTATCCAGTATGAGGAAGTCCTTTGAATCGCACAAGCCATGATCCATTGATTCTCCCTGCAATCTGAAGAGAAACCTCATCAGGAGTAAGAACATCGTCAGTCCCGACGACAAGCATTACATCATTATCAATCCCTGAAAGACCCTCAAAGGATCCATTCCACTTTAGGTTTGCTTGAGCTTCATTTCGAAGCCCTTGTGGTTCTGATGAGTTACTTGCTACAGTCTCGATAACATTATGTAAGGCTTTCGTTTCCGGAATTAAGACACTATAGGTATTTGAATCAAGGATTAATTTCCATACCCGGTCAGGATGATCTATGACCAGTTGTTGGGATATCGAGGAGCCCATTGAAGCGCCATACACATGCATACGCTCATGCCCAAGAGCAGACATCAGGGCTGCAGCATCATCTGCATATTGTGTCATTGAGGGAGCGATATCGCCATCACTACTATATCCCATTCCCCGGTGATCATAGGTATACACATGGTATTTGGAGGAAAGGATGCCAATGAAACTCTCCCCCCAGTTATCCATGGTGGCACCGAACCCCTCAATCATCAGGAGCGGCTCTCCGGAACCAAACTCCCGGTACCCGAGGGTTACTCCGTTTACCTCTGCATATTGAACCGGGGTGTCGTTAAATGAGATCGTGGGGACCGTGGGAATGAATGGTTCCATCGCACCATAATATTGATCAGTGTCGGGAGTGTCGGCTGCTCCTAAAAGGGTTATGAAGCAAATAGTAATCGAAATTGTCAATATAATCTTTAGAGAGTTGTTCATGGAATTCCTCCTTGTAGGATAATATGAGCATACGGTTCATTAGGTAATTAATTATCCCATAATTATTCTATTTAGGTCAGTACTAGCCATGGATTTCATATGAACAATCTCCCGCATATCTGTGGGTATTACTGGTGGTAGTATCAACATCGGCGAGGGTGAGTACCAGGATCTTTTCTAATCCCTGGATCTGATTCTCAAGAAAAGAAAGGATGGTTATTCTTCATTCAAATGATCTTCTTTCATGGTGATGACCGGTGATGATTCGCCTTCCCATTTGTTTGCTTCACCGACAAACTCCCAGGTACCCTTTCCAGATGAATCGGTTGTTACAGTCCAGAATGCATAATGGATCTCAGATCGGTCACCAGTTTCAATAAGAGATGTTTCACCAGTAGGGCCTGAATACATATCTGCAACTGCAGTTACTGCTGTCTTTAATGCACGTGCATCATCAGATCCCTTGAGTTCGATTGCATGTACTGCGATTTTCGCCATATCATAGGTACCATATGCATATCCGTCAGGGTCATACCCAATTTTCGTGATAAATTCACCCGTAACCGGCGTTTCCTGGGCCATAATGAAACGGGAATATGTTGTTCCGGTAAATTTTTGATCTTCTGCAAATTTCGATGCAACTCGTGAGTTCGTGATGTCAGGAATCAGGGTGTTTCCATCGGTTCCAAACCATCGGACACGTGAGATGTTTGGATACTTTGCATCAGATGCCTCCTCCATGATCGGTGCTATCTCACCAAACGTAAGTGCCAGCACCCCTACATTCTCTGCTTTTTCTTCTGCCAGAACGGCTCCGACCTGAGTATCAAGCCTGGATACAACATCTTCATAGGAACTTACTTCAGGATCGTATCGTTCGATATCATCCAGGGTCATATCTGTTTCCATTTTTTCATGAATTAACAAGCTCAGTTCATTGCCCCAGATGTCATCCCGTACCAGGGGAACAATATCATGAATGCCCTCATTTTTCAGAAGCATTACTATTGTATCAGCCATGTTTGAGTCGTCAGGATTGAATCGGAGTATGTTATCATCAACAGAGAGTGAAGTTGCTGTGCTCCCTGTTGACAAGATGAGCATGTCATGTGAATCAGCAAATGGTTTGATTTCTGTCAGTTCGCTACTGGCAAAATACCCCAGGACCATGTGAATTCCCAGAGAATTCAATTGTTCTATGGCGGCGAGGGCTGAACCTGGTTCTAATGTGTAATCGGTGGTATTAACAACGACTCTTTTCTTAGATCCGGTCTTTTCATACAAGGCATTCATATCCTCTGATGCAATTTCCAGAGCCGCTTTCGTTGCCTCCCCCTTTGATAACATATCTTCTCCAGTAGGAATTAAGGCATAAAGAGAGATCTCTTCTTCATTAGCCGTACTATCTGCAGCACCGAATCCGGAGAGGGAAATTGTGCAGATGACCATAAGGAGAAATATTCGATTCAATATATACAATGGCGACAGGTTTTCCATAAATTTTCTTTGGATTGAAGATATTTAAGTGAATATTATTTATATCTCTGTCATCTGAAGGCATGATTCCGAAAATTACATGTTTTTAAGTCGTGAATTCTCTCATTGGGGGTAGAATATTGCAGAAGAGATCTCTACCTGGATATGATAAATCTCAAAAAGGAGATGCAAATAAGAACACATGAGTCAGGGTAATTTTATCACATATTTTTTTACTCTCACAGTATTCCGACATCTTTATCTCCCCACATGATAACCTTTCGCATGCTAACAAGTGATTGTTTATGAAGATTATTAGCAAAATTGGCTTATTTTTGGTATTATCAATTCTGATTACAGGGATTGTATCCGCAGAGAACGCAACCGATATAAAAACAGCATCAGAATATGCATGGAACGGTACCTGGTCATCTCCACAATACACTCTTTATATATCACAGGATGAATCTGGAATTTCTGGTGCCTATGTTCCCATGGATCTTCTTGAATATGATTCTGGCTATCTTGAAGGAACCCTCTCTTCCGATGGAAAAACCTATTCAGGAATTTGGATAGAAAGTGGAAAAAGTACAAATACCTTTTCAAACGACCGAATGTCATTTACCATCAACGGAAGTACCGATCCCCAGGGTCCGATGACCGAACCAGCACAGTATACCAGCAATGCGACACGGATAGGCGAAATTGTAGATACAGCAAATCCCTGGACTGGAAATTATGTTTCCGAGTGGAAATCGTATAATCTCACCCAGGATGGATTCGTACTCACAGGAACAAACGAGCCACTTCCCGATAATAATGATAATCCAGGAGTAATGAACGGAACCGTATCAGAGGATGGGATGACATCTAACGGAACATGGATCGAGAAAGGTGGATTTACCTTTGTAATGGCTGATGATGGCAATTCAATGAATGTAAACATCACCAAGAGCCTTGAACCTGATGCGATTGCTGAAGAAATGACCTTCACCAGGTAATTTTTTTTAGATATTTTCAGAATATCTCATTTCGCCGTGTAATTTCTTTACAGCTATTTTTATGAAATGGTTCCAGATAACATTTAAACCAAAGGATTTGAACCATTTCTTATTGTGTTCCGTCCCGGATCCTCTTAATCCTCTTTCCTGAATCCCGTTTTAGGTACTATGATCTCAAAAACTGCTCCTTCTCCCGGAGTCCCGATTTCCCGGATAGTAATTCCAGTTATTTCAAGAATCTCTTTTGAAAGGAACAATCCCCACCCGGTATTTTTACCATATCCCCGTTCAAAGATGTACTCTTTTTCGCCAGAGGGTATTCCTACCCCATCATCGTTCACCGTGATGTGAAGTTCCTTATCAGTTATTGCATACAATACCCGGATATGACTGACTTTCTCTCCATGTCGGATTGCATTTTCAAAAAGATTGTAAAAAACTTTTGAAAGGAGAGCATCTGCAAAGATCTCAATCGAAGATTCTGGAATATCAATCACAAACGGCCCGGAATCAAGTTCCCTGACCGCTGAATGAAAAACGTCGGATAGGTTCTGCCATACCGGAGCCTTGATTCCGAGCTCCTGGTATTCACGGGTCATTGCTAACTGACGCTGAATAGATTCATTCGTGTCCTTAACTCTTGTAAGAATCTCTGTTCCCTCTGGATCATGTACATATTCGGTGATGAGATACCACAGTCCTGAAAGAATTGATAATTTATTGAGCAGATCGTGCCTGGTTATACTGGATAAGAGATTTAATTTTTTAAGGGTGAGTTGCAATGCAGATTCAAGTTTTTTAGTTTCACTGATATCCTGAAATGTTTCAACTGCTCCAATGATCCGCCCATTGATATCCCGGACCGGTGCAGCAGTAAAATAAAACCACCCTCCAGGTGATTCTGCATCTGGCATAAATTCTATTCCTTCATACGATCCACTCACATATGGTGCCTTTATCACTCTATCGCTATACCACTGGGATATATTCTTAACATCCTCATCTACCAGAAAATCAGCAAGCATCGGACGCTCTTTCCGATAAAAGGGGTTCCAATGATTTGTCGTTCCGATTATGGTGCTTGCAGAAATACCTGAAAATGTCTCAATGGCCTTATTCCAATATAATACCCGATGATTTTTATCAATCACAAACTGCATCAGGGGTGAACTTTGTAATATGTAGGAGTTACGCAGTTAACTTTTATCATAGAAAGATCTATATATATTAACAACACCAATAATATACGTGCCTGTAACCAAACAGCCAACGGATGTTGATTACATCAATTATCTCATCGCTGCTCGCTGTGATGTTTCTTGTGTAAAAGTAGCCGATTGTTATTCAACCTCTGAATCTTCGATATCGCACGACACTTTTAACCGATTTCTAACAAGACAGTCTCTAACACCTGAGACGTTGTGGGGAGAGGTAGAACCATTTGTTGAACGAAAAAGCGGCTGGTTGGTTCTTGATGACACTGTTCTCGATAAAAATCATTCTAAAAAGATTGAAGCAACTTACTATCAATGGAGCGGGAAGCACCATAAGGTCGTTAAAGGAATTGGATTAATTACCCTGATTTGGACAGATGGAATCGTTTCATTCCCCATTGACTATCGAATTTATGATAAAGATGTTGATGATAAGACAAAAAATGATCATCTACAGGAAATGGCTAAAACGGCGTATATGAGGGGATTTAAACCTTCATTTATCATGTTTGATAGTTGGTATTCTGGGAATGAGAATCTAAAGTTCATTAACCGACTTGGGTGGAATTATTTCACACGAGTTAAAAAAATCGAATGGTGAATCCTGACGCCCTAGGTAATGTCCAAGTATCAGAATTGGCGATTCCAGAAGATGGATTAGAAGTTCATTTGAAAAAATATGGATTTATTCGCCTTTTTCACTCTGTGAATCGTAAAGGTGCAAGTAGGTATTGGATCACAAATTATATTCCGTTGAATAATGAAGATAGGCTTGTTTTACAGTCAATTTGTTGGACAATTGAGAACTATCACAGGGCAATTAAAGAACTGTGTGGAGTTGAAAATTGTCAGGCTAGGAAAGCAATTATTCAACGAAATCATATTAACTGCTCACTTCGAGCATATCTAAGACTCGAAGTCAACAATTTTTTGAATGGTGTTACTCCTTACAATGCTCAATGGCAAATCACAAAAGTTGCAATTTCAGAGTATATTCAGAGGCCAAAATATGCGCTATAATTTTTTTGGAGGGCAATCTGCGTAACTCCTATATGGATGATAATCGGGCTTCACTTTCTTTGATAGTTTCCTCCATCTTTTTCCGCATAGAAATATCACGGATAATCCCGACAATATATTCCTGACCATTCGAATCCACATACAGCGTATTTTTAGAAATAACGGTAAAATTCTGACCATTAAGGCCGGTAACAATCATTTCGGTCTCTAGAGAACTTCCGGTATGAAATACCCGTTCACTCTGATCGCGGATGACCTCATACTCTTCAGCGGGAAGGAATTCTGCAACCGGTCTTCCAATAAGGCTATCCCGGGTTTTCCCAAAAAACTGACAGAACCGGTCATTCACTAATCTCCAGGTATACTGTTTATCGATGAGAAAAACAGGATCTGCTAATGTATTGATTATTGATTCAAGATTTTTTCTATCAGCGTTTTGTCTTTCCAGCTGTTTATATTCCTGATCTCGTTTCCTCTCCGCCATCTGTGCATGGATAAAATAAGAAAAGATAAACACACCGACGGTAGAACCAACAATCATCGGAATTGCGATATTCCGGGTAATTGTCCAGAGTTGTTCAGGAGGGGTTACGATAGTCAGGGTATAAATGGAAATGAGGGTATCACATAACGCCATATAGAGTGTTGCCATCCAGGTTGGCACAAATTCCCGGTTATTTGCAAGATACAATACTCCCCCGAGGATCCCACAGAGTATCGGGGCAGAAAGACCGGTATACATATACGGTCCTCCCTGCAAAAACCGGTACACTCCTCCAATTATTCCTGCTCCAAGTCCAATCACCGGACCACAGGTCAGACCGGCCATCATCGGGCCGATATCACGGACGTTTCCAATCGATCCAAAGAGGCCGATTCCCGTGACGGTTCCAATTATGGAAAGAAGCCCATAAAAGACCATAAAGAGAATCTGTGTGATAATCCTGGGCCGGTGTTCAAGGATCTCAGTAAAATAATTACTTCGGATAATAAATATTGCAAAAACAGCAATTACACATATAATTTCAAAAAGGATGAAAGAATTATGGAGGAGGATCTCTTCCATATTCTATCCATTTTAACTTTTAGGTATATCAATTATTGTCTTTATTAGTGTAAGAAATTTTGAATCATGTCGGTGATACATTCAATTCAAGGAAATTCAGTGCATTTTGTCCACACTGGAAGGAGATTTATCGTATCCGGTATATGGCAGACCTTTGAACCGAACAATCCAGGATCCATTTATATGCCCTGCAATCTGAAAAGATATTTCCTGTGGGGTTAGAATATCCTCTGTCCCGAAAACAGGCATTACATCACAAGTTGTACTAACCGGAATAAACGAACCTCTTGCCGATATTGATGATAATTCCGGAGTTATGAACGGGACGATATCAGAAGATGGAATGTCGTATACCGGAACCTGGATAGAAAAAGGTGGGTATACATTTGTCATGGCTGAAGATGGCTTGTCGATAAATGCAACCATCTCAAAAAGCCTTGAGTCCGATGCTGTAGTAGAGCAAATGACCTTTTCCAAGTAATCTTTTTTCCCGGGTAATTCAGAAGGATTTGATTCACCCTGGTATTATTAGGTATTTTTATCACCCAAAGGAGCTTTTAGCAATACACAGTGTCCTCATCGGGTGTTTTGTATGAGTAATAAAAACTACGGGTTTTTTCTACTTCTTTGCAGTATTGGGTTAATTATTTCATCAGCATCAGGAACCGGGTATCATATTCCAACTGTAGCTGAAGGTTTACTCAACGATACTGGATGTTATATCGGTGCATATCTTGGGGGAAACCAGGGGGCGAACAATGCTATGTGTGTCAATTATTACCGAAAATCTAACAATGCCCCGTATGAAACCCAAATCCTTGATCATCCCCTGGAATATGGGGAGAAAAAGACTGGCAATAGTAATGAAGAATTAAAAGAGACAGACACCGGAATCGAAACGTTTCGAACAGCTATTAATGTACTGAAACCTGGTGGGGGGAAAAAACAACTTCTTTTCTCCCGTTATTACAATCTGTATTATTATCCGGATAATGATTATGGAAAAATCCCATACACAGAATCTCCCGCTCCTTATATCTGGGCTGAAAAGGTCCTCCAGCAGAATGGTATTCCAGTCCTGGTACTCTACCCCTGGGCACTTCAGACTAACGGACTTTTGGATCTGACTGCTCAAAATGGATATCATGCTCCTATGACTGGTGTTGCTATTATAACCGAGATTGCCCAGAAATGTGATGCATTAAGTAAGAAATATGCTGACTCAAACGGAAAACCCGCAACAATTCTCCTCTGCTTCGGGCTTGAATTTAATACACAGAAAATAGTAAATCCAACCGGGATTGATGCTGGAGACAACGAAAACAAAAAAGCATGGAGACAGATGTTCCGGTCAGCATACACCATCGTCCGTGCACATGCCAATCCATCCGTCCAAATGGTGTGGGCAGGCAATATTGCCCAGACGAAAAACGACCGGATTTTTTATTGGCCCGGGACGGATGATAACGGAAATCAGATGGCGGAAGACTTTGTTGACTGGGTCGGGATGACCTGGTACCCCTGGAAAAACGGTCCCACGACTCTGGATGATCTCGCCGGATTTTATTATTATTATGCTCGGGATCGGAATCATCCAATGATCTTCATGGAGACTAGTGCTGATGGCAACGGAATTTCGGCGGATGAATTATCTTTGAAAAACAATCAGGTCACATATCTGTATAACAAGAATACTCTTCAAAAATATCCAAATATCAAAGGAATTATCTGGTTTAATGTAATAAAGGGGGAAGATAATACCAACCAGCAACTGGTTACCAAAAATTTCCTGATTCCGGATGGAAACTGGAATAATCAGGGGAAAAGTACCACAAAACCCGGTTATGTGTATTCTTCATCAAATCAAACTGCTATGATGAGTTCCCGATATCCAAACGCTGTTACAGATCCTTATTTTATCGGATATTCAGCCCCCTCCCTATCGGCAGATTTCGATCTGGTTATCGACAAAGATTCAATGACGATAATCTGCACGGATACCAGTACAGGACAGGGAATTAATTCATGGAAATGGGATGTCAATGGCGATACAAAACCTGAATATTATTCACAGAATATCACTCACCGGTATAAATCACCTGGAAATTATCCGATTACCCTGGTGATCTCGAACGGGATGCAAACCCATAGTATAACCAGAATTGTTACCATTCCATCTGGAGATCCTGAGCGGGATTGTTATCTCTTTATCGGTTCTTTCCCTTCGAATGCTGAAATCTGGGTGGATGATGCTCAAAAAATCGGGATAACCACACCCAATATGATGACACGGTATCTTGTGCCTGGGGGAGCCCATTCGATCTCCCTTATAAGAGATGGGTATACAACCTGGACCGGATCTTATTCTCTGAAATGGCCTCAGGTCCGGTACTTCGGACAGATAACACTAAATCCCGTCCTGAGATCATCACATCAAAACCGTACCGATTTTGGAGGAATAAAAACAGGAATACTGACGACGGGGAGTACCGGTGGGCAAAAACCTCAGGGTATTATGCCTGGAATATCTATCAAATTGGATTCCGGGATAGGAACGGTACCATCAATCCCGGACGTACTCCCGGCTTCTATTCCTTCCATCTGATTTTCGATTATATTTTTTACAGGAATTGGGTACCACCAATTTCGAATCATTCATCCATCCTGCAGGTCAAATTACTGTATATCTTCCATGAATATTCTAAAATGTAATGCAATCCTTTTTGTACTGTTTCTCGGTTATTTTGGTCTTTTTCTCGTGGAAAATCAGGATTCATATATAGTGCAGATATCAGATACGGGTTATCAGGGTACTACTGTTTCGATATATTTTGAAACAATTCGAAAGAATCCTGATGATCTCTTGATTTTTTTTAAGGAGATGCCAAAGGGCGGAGATATTCATATCCATGCATCAGGAGCAATGCATCCGGATGATATCATCAATATTTCAGTTCGGCATGGATTATTCGTAAATCCAAAAGATGGGCAACTGGTTGACCAGGTGACCGGACAGCCATATAATTATACTGATACACAGCATCTGGTTCCGACCTCCTATGCATATAATAATTCCACCCTCTATTCAGACCTCGTACATTTCTGGACAATGAAAGACTTTCCGTTCACTACTCAGTCGGGTCATGACTGGTTTTTTCATACGTTTGATCTTATTGATCCGGTCACCTACTATGATGGAGATGTGTATGCAACCATCCGTGACAGGGCTGCGAACGAAAATATTCTCTATGTGGAACTCATGACTTCACAGACGAATGGAGATGATGTCCGGAAGGTAGTATCCATAGTTGATTGGAATGATAACCTGTCTCAGCTCAGGGATGATCTCCTGAAGGCCGGTCTTGCTGAAATAATTGAACGAAAGGTAGACAAACACTCATCATATGATCAGATATCGGGGGAACTCTCTCATCCGGATGGGAAAAACGTTACCACCCGGTATATCTATGAGGCTCTCAGGTTCTATCCAAAAAAGGAGGTTTTCACCGACCTTCTCCAGGCTTTTGAGATTGCCAACAAGTCACCGGTAATTTCCGGTATTACGCTGGTCGGGGATGAGGCTGACCAGTATTCCGCAGATGATTATCATCTTCACATGGAGATGATTGCCTATCTCCATTCAGTATACCCGGATGTACATATTGAACTCCATGCCGGAGAATTAACAAAACAGATTGCAGGGAAAAAGGATTTAGGTTTCCATATTTCTGATGCAATCACCACCGGGAATGCCTCCCGAATCGGACATGGGGTAGCCATCCAGGAAGAAGACGATTGGGAGAATACCCTTGAATTGATGAAAGAGAAAGAAATTCCGGTGGAGATTTTGCTTACCAGTAATGAACAGATTCTCAATATCAGTGGGCCGGAGCATCCGGTTTCTGTATATCTGTCTCATGATGTTCCGGTTATCCTTTCAACCGATGATCCTGGTATTGAATATACGAATCTCACCCAGGAATATGTAATATTTACTTTGAATCATCCGGATGTGTCGTATAACGAAATACGAGAGATAAACAAAAACAGTATCAGGTATAGTTACCTCACAGAAGAGGAGAAGACGAATCTTCTTTCCCGGTTAGAGAATACCCTGGCAGTGTTTGAAAAGGAGATAATTGTACCAGAAGAATAAACTATTCTTACATGGGTTTCAAGAACGGTTTGCTCGGATAATTTCCCCCAAATCGGAATATGAATATGAGTGTTTCGCGTAGTGAATATTCACGAAAACTCCTTTTTCGCTGATCTCAACGATTCGAAACAATGGAATTAATGTTATTGAGGGGGTGATACTGGCGCTTGAAAATACACCCTGTTTGCCAAAATTTGAGATGAGCCCCTCTTTGGTACCCAATACGTCAACAGTATATGAATCAACCTGCTGAATAGTTACAAAGGTTTTTAATATGAGTTAATCACTTCAATCTTTTTATAAACCTTTAAAATAAAAAACCATAATCTCCCCCCCTTATCCCTGAAAAATTATAATTCCCTCCTTCGAAACAATCAATACCATCCCATCCATACCAGATGGTAATGACTCATTTCACTCCCGTAACCCATAGAGACCTCCCGGAGATCAAAGAGATATACGATCATTACATCCTCCACTCAACCGCAACCTTCCACAGCGAAAAAATAACCCTCCCGAAACTGGAGGAGATCATCTACCTTAACAATCCCCGGTACCCCTCCTTTCTCATTCACGAAGCAGACGAGGTCATCGGATACTGTTTTCTCTCCCGGTTTAAAAAAAGACAGGCATATGACCGGACTGCAGAAGTAAGTGTATACTTAAAACCGGGTTTTACAGGAAAGGGAATCGGAACTTTAGCCATGCACCATATTGAGGGGGCAGCAAAAAAAGGAGGTATCCATGTGCTAATAGGGACACTTTGTGGGGAAAACTATGCCAGTATCCGATTGCTGGAACATATGGGGTACACAAAAGCCGCTCATCTCCGGAACGTCGGGGAAAAATTCGGCAAAATCCTTGATGTGGTCATGTACCAGAAAGATGTATAAATCTCATCTCCGAACCCTAGTCTATCCCTGGTTTCTCATCAGTACCTCATAGTAATCCATTTATCCTTTCCTCTCGAAAAGAATGATAATGGATGATACCTCTCTTGCAAAAGTGATCCGGATAATTATCGAAGCAATAGATCCCGATTCTATCATCCTTTTTGGTTCACGTGCAAAGGATAGTCACAATAAAGAGAGCGATTATGATATCTGTGTCCTTAAAACCGGATTAAAAGAGAGGAGAAAAACAGCCAAGATGCTATATCGATCCCTATATGGAGTTGGAGTCCCGGTGGACATCCTGGTCGAAACTCCTGATTCATTCAATACACATAAAAATAATCCTCACCTGATATATCGTGAAATAGCTCAATTTGGAAAGGTACTTTATGAAAAACCGACCAATTGTTGAAGACTGGCTAATCCGTTCACGAAGTAATCTTTGCAGAGCACAATCTGGGCAGACCTCTGATGAGATATTATTTGAAGATCTCTGCTTTGATTGTCAACAATCAGTAGAAAAATCGTTGAAAGGACTTCTTATTGCAATTGATATCGAAGCTCCACGAACTCATAATATTAGTATATTAATAGAATACCTTGCAAAAACCGGGATTACAATACCGCATCAGGTAATAATTGCTTCAGACCTCACAGAATTTGCAGTGCAAACACGATATCCAGGAATATATGAACCCATAACCGGAGAAGAATTTGCAGAGTCTCTTGAAATTGCTGAAAATGTTTATTCCTGGGTTTTAAGTGAGTTAGCTAAATTACCGGATTAAAGTTACATAAGGAAAAAATCAGATGATTTTGTGAAGCTTCTCCAGGTCAAGTACCCAGTCCGAATTTTTTTCTAACATTATTGTTTATAATCTTCTTTATTCATTCTTGATTAGTAGTATAATGCACACCTTTCTGGAATAATCCTGAAAGGTGTGCTTATACAATGAAGTGCATATAGAGTCCAGGCTTTAGAATAACCATCGTTTTACTTATATTATTCTAAAACCTTTTGAATTGCACAATAATTATGGAATCACATGTAATTTTATTTTTACCTTCATGATCTACCAGTCATCTGGATTACTATGATGAGATGACAAGGTGCAGCTCATGCAGCTCTTGTAGCACATTCAGGGAAGTCCCCCTTCGAAAAATTTTCAAAAAAAAGATACTCCTATTATATCTACTACCAAAAACCTGAAATATATTGGTATATCTTCAAAAAAATTAAAATTCCTGTTATTGAAACCATATCTCCGGGCAAAGCGAATATTGACAGAAGCAACCCGAAGGACAAATAAACTCCTTGGTACCCAGGATTTATCCGGATATTTTCTCATTTAGATAATTTAACTTCCAGATTTCATGCCATCCAGAAAAATTTAACCAGGTGTGTGCACAGATCCTGCTACAAGAGCTGCATGAGCTGCACCTACTATGTCCCTGACAAACTATAGTTTCTGAAACATACTGGAATCAAGAGTAAAGGCTTTTTGAGTACCATTCTCTCCGGAATCGAACGTATGCCGCTCTTGTAACATCTTATGTGCCTGAATCATATTCTCAAACAACCGTTCCGGGTATTTCAGGGATGTATGAAAAAAGATATCTATTTTGTTCTCAGTCAGGAATTGAGCGATTTCTTCATACATCTCTCCTTCGGACCGGCTGTAATCAACGATAAGTCCCATTGTCCCGACAAAATAGAGGAAATCAAAATCCTTCCAATCGGTCTTGAGCATATAGGATCCAAGAATTGATTTGAGGTATGGTTCAATACCTCCAGCATCCTGGAAGTAATACAGGAAAAAAGAGGGAGAGTGAGTCACAACATACCGGTAAAAAGCTACATTCTTCTTCAGATCCTCAGAGAGATCATCATCATCATCATCATCACTGTTCTGGATTATTTCGTCGTTTAAAAATCCCCAGTAATATGAAATTTTTGTGCTGCTATATCCCATTCGGGTTTTTGGATGATTCTTTTTTGCTAAAAATCCTGCAATTTTAAGCACCAGTTCCTGGACATAGAGAGATTTGAAAAACAAAATCCGGTCCTTCTCCGGAAGCGTCGTTACAATATCCTTAATGAATTCAGGAATTACATCAGAATTGAAGTTAATATTCCAGTAATTCACCCCGCTACGGCTTTCTTTGAGTAGGAGTCCTTCTTCGAGTGCAGCAGCGAGCTGAATTTTCGTACTTTTAGGCTCTTTAATTGCAAGTTCACTGGCGATTTCATCCCGGATATCTGGTTCAGGTGTCCAGTCTGATTGTTTTAATAATATCTCGATTATCTTTCGTTTCGTAACACCCGGATTATTGCCCTGACCCCGCGTTCTCCTCTCACTCATATCTTATGTATAAGAATCCATTAGTAATAATAGATTATGGTTAATTAATTACTAGTTATACAATACCAATATATATATATAAGAGTGACAACATACGACAGTATAGAGAACAAATGAGAAAAAAAAGGCCATTAATCACGTATTATTGTTGGACCAGTATCGGGATAATAATGAGCTACAAACCAAAAACACAAACATTCTGCACATGTTCAAAACCAATGGTTGGGACCATTTCAGGAGAAATTCAATCCCCATTTCCGTATAGTGGACCCCGCAGGAGTAGTACATGAGTGTGGGAATATCATTCAGCCACACCTCCTGCGATCTTATTCCCTGGCAGATACAGTGTGAAGACCTGGTATTTCTCCAAATCCCGGCCGGAGAGAAGGGACACAAAGAAAAAGGCTGGAACAAGGTATCACATGGCAAACGGTATGATGATCCAAATGTAATGGCACACCTTGAGCGGGGAGGAAATATATCTATGAATCCTTCAAAGGGCTTCGTATACTGTTTCCGGTGCGGTTCCGGTTATGATGCTGCACAATGGGATGCAGTATGCAGGGGAATCATGCCCTGTGGAGGGATATACGATACGGATGTGATGAAAAGACATCTTGACCAGCTCAATAGCGAGATGCCGGAAGTGAGGTTTTTAGAGAGAATTGCCTGGAAGAAGGCCAGGAGAAGAAGATGACAGAAGCAATAACATCAATGCCCCAGTTTAACGAAAAGACGAGAAGAGCGTTAGTTATGGCCGGAGATAGATCCTATTCAGCTGTAAAAGAATCGGGAGCATACCTCATCTCCGAAGACCCTGACGAAGAAGGAGATCTTAACCGTGAATACTGGGATATTGCAGTGTATCTGCTCTCCAACCGGAAACGATCAGATGTGGTTATCAAAACGTTGCAAAAAAGAAATAAAAAACTCAAAGAATACCAACAACTTGACTATGAAACCCTTCGGGACATCAAGGATCTGGCATTTTCATATATTGAAACTGTGAAAAAATATGACGCTCCTGAGGAAGAGGAATTAATCCGGCATATTCCGTATTTTGAGAAAGACGGGAACCTCTACCTCACCTGTATCAGTGAAGGTGATCGGTATTCCTATGCTCATCTAGCGGAAGGAAAAGTGCTATTCTCTGTTGAAGAGACTGATATATCAGGTATGAGGACCGTCCCTCCGGAGCTCCCCATCCACCAGGATCGGGGTACCACGTCCTATATTGTAGGGTTACCCAGGACTGACCTTCTCAAAGCTGCACAGCTCCTCTCTCCGGGAGATCTTTATACCCGGATAAGGGACCATCTGTACCGGTACCTGGATGCTGAAGAGAGAGACTATGAGTTATTTGTCTACTATGCCCTTTATTCCTGGTATTTTCCAAAGTGCAGTACAACTCCGTACCTCCGGTTTTAGGAGATACCGGGAAAGGAAAAAGCCGGTTTCTGAAAGTCATTTCTGATCTCTGTTTTTATCCTATCCGTGCTTCGGGAGCATCTTCGCTCTCTGGTATCATGCGGTTTAAGGAGAAATGGATGGGAACACTTCTCATTGACGAATCAGACCTGAAAGGAGACCAGTCCGATCCCCTGGTCAAATACCTTAACCTGGGATTTGAAAAAGATAATCCGTTCCTTCTCACAGATAAAGGCGACCTTTCTAAGATTCATATCTTTGATCCCTTTGGTCCCAAGCTCATCGCCATGAGACAACCGTTCAGAGACTCTGCAACCGAAGGAAGATGCCTATCCTTCTCTCCGGATGAAACAACCAGGGAGGATATTCCCCCTGAACTTCCATCCCGGTACACTGATGAAGTAGCAGAGATAAGAGCTCTTATTGCCAGGTTTACCCTTGAGCACTGGTCAGAAGTATCAGAAGACTGCATGCTATCCTGTAATGGAATGGGAATAGAAGGGCGGCTGAAACAGATGGCAAGGCCGCTTTCTGTTATCCTGACACTTTTTCCGGATGGTCAGGAACGGTTTTTGCAGTACCTGAACGCCAGGCAGAAAGAGATCCGGCGGACAAGAGCAGAATCCATGGAAGGAGGGATGTTTAATTATGCCCTGTCACTGGCACAGGGGGAAGAAGATCTGATGGGAGACCCTGAATTCGGGAAATATTATTATGAGGGACGAATCCAGGTGGTTCTTCCTAAAATGATAGCTGAAGGCCTGAAATGCAGTTCCAGGACAGTAACACGGACGCTTGGAGGAATTGATATGGAACTCAGGCAGAAAAGAATTCAGACAGCGAAAGGGATTAAAAATGTCCGGGCATTATTCGTCCCGAGCAGGAAGAAATGGATAGAGATTATGCAGAGGTATTACTTTGACGAATCTGGAGGAGAAATCCCAGAATGCCCTGAATGTATGAAAGGACCTGAGTATCATACCCGGCAGTCCGGGATTTCTGACAGGAGTTCTTCCTCCGAACCGGTTCCCTCTGTTGGTGAAATATCAGGTAGATCTGATGAAAGGTCAGAACATATTTCAGAGGATACTTCTGCAGGAAGGGAATCTTCTATACAGTCTGAAATTACAACGCTCCGGGAGTTTTTATCATATCATGGCCTGGATCCTGACCTTTCTGTTGATGAATACGTGCCTGTCCCAACGGAGAACATGGTTGATATATTCTGCAGATGCAAAGGATGCGGAGAACCAGACCGGTTATCACAACTCTACTGGATTCCAGGCAGGCCTTATAACCAGGTCTGTCAGAAACACTACGATGAAATGAAGAACCTGAACGAAAAGGAGAAGAAATTATGATTACATGGCTTGAAAATCCTCAAAATTATTCATATTTACGACAGGACCAATATCTGAGCACCTCATCCCGGTTTCCGGTAAAAACCATCGGGAAGAGAATTCAGGAATTTTCAAAACTTATCGGATATGAACTGGTTGAGAAAAGGGATTCCAATACGAAAGGAGTGTATTTGTATTGTCACCGGTTTTACTGGCTCAAAAAACATGACCGTGACTTATCTCCGGACGGAGTGTATAAGGGTCCACGGGAATTTGGTGGACGTATGCCCACCGAGGCAGTTGATCCGGCCCGGCTATTGGAGCGAACTCCGTATATGGAGGACAAGGGAATAATTGAGATAAAAGTATAATATATTCTGGTGATGAATGGGTTGAAATTTTTTGAATTCGAAGTAAAACTCTGATATCACCTGTTTTATGAATGAATAATTACGTATAAAAAACAGATTTGATTAATGGGGAATAATAAACAATTCAAGCTGATCCAAGCACCATCTGGTGAGGCCCGGATAATGCACTTTCCAAAACACTTGAACGTGTTTTCATTCGTTCAAATTCATCCGGAGTGTAACAAAGATAATCGATGGAATAGGGCGTCCTAACCCGTTTCCGGACCATAGGGAATCTCTCATGTAAAGGAATGTCTTTGAAAATTTCTGAAACAATAATTACATCCAGATCTGATTCTTCATGAGCATTTCCTGCCACTCTTGAGCCAAACAGAATAATTTCTTCAGGTATGAAATACTCTATTAATTTTGGGATTATTTCAGATCTGAATACTTCTACAACAGGATCATTCATTGATAATTCCCCTCATGATACAGTACTGCAAATACCTTTTTTGCTTTCCGTACTCTATCACGGGCAATTGATTCTGTATAATACTCACAGGGAATTATCTCACTCATGTCAGGATATCGTGATGTCTGATAATCACCCATGAGATCAATAAGATCTGATAAAACATCTTCTGGACAATCCAGCATATCTCCTAACCGTTCTAAATCATGAGTCCTCGGGATTGAGTAGCCAGAATGTGAAATTAACCCTTTTAATAATTTTTCAACGGACTGGTGTGAGTAAAATGCTGCAGAATCATAGCATCCAATTGACATATTTTTATCTGCAATCTGAAGATCAGGGAGTGCCTGCTTGATCCAATCTCTCTCCAATTTCGATGTAATCTGTCAATGCTGTGACACCATTTAATTATATAGAATATTTGCGTTCGTATAGAAATAACTGAAGGATAAATCAATTATACATTGAATAGTTAATTTAATTTTAATTCAGATGATATTATAACCTCTGAATATTATTGTCAATTCTTCCTTTCTAATTATTGACCTGTTTCATTAAATTTCAATATTAACTCTCTCATTGAGTGTATTAAACAATTTTTTTTTTGTAATTTATTCTGAACAAAAAAGATAACCACATATAGAATAACTGACTTGTTTTTGTTAGAGAAATTCGAATATCGAATCAAGATGTGAATATCCTATTATTCTTCCATCACTCCGGTTTTGATCCTGGTCACCCCCATACACAATGAATGATCTATCCGGACTCTGTCCTGACAATCTATTGTAATAATGAATATTTTTAAAGAAATCTCCGGCTATTGTCCTGCCGGCCTTGATTTCTACAGATATTGTTTCATGTATTGATTTTTCTATGATGCAATCAATTTCATGCCCTGTTTTATCACGCCAAAAGTAGAGATTAGAATCCAGGCCTCTGTTATATCTGTATTTTAGAAATTCTCCGATGATTAACGTCTCAAAAAGTCCTCCTTTCAGGGGATGAGTTACAATCTCGTCGGCAGATTTGATGTCTGCAAGATATGCTGCAAGTCCGGGATCTGAAAAATATAATTTTGGCATCTGTATGAGGCGTTTATTGTAATTTTTATGATGCGTTTTAATCAGAAATGCAATTCCCGACGTTTCAAGCAGAGATATCCATTCTTTGGCAGTATTGTGGCTGATACCACAATCAGCACCAAGGGATGTGAAATTAACTATCTGTCCAATTCGGTTTGCACACATTTTGAGAAATATGTGAAAAGTAGATCGGCTATGGACTTGTTTTAGTTGGGTTAAGTCCCGTTCAAGATATGTCTGAACATAGGACGAATAGAAATCTGATGGAAGAATAGTGGAGTTATAGAGCCGGGGATAAAAACCTTGATACAAGTATTCCTCATACTGGTCACACTCTTGTCCTGCCTGATTCAATTCATTCATTGAAAGGGGTAGAAGTTTTATAATTCCAATTCTCCCGGCTAGTGACTGGGATATTTTAGCCATCATGAGGAAATTCTGTGATCCGGTCAGGATAAACCGGCCAGGACTTTCACTTTGATCTAATATTCCCTGTAAATATGAGAAGAGTTCAGGAACATACTGAGCTTCGTCGATGATTGCTCCTTTATCCAGATATTGACCCAAAAAACTTCTGGGATCTTCTTCTGCAAATCTCCGGGTATCAGGTTCTTCAAGAAGGAGATAGGGTTTGTCAGGAAACAGGTGTTTTACCAGGGTTGTCTTACCGGATTGACGTGGTCCGGTAACAACTACGGCAGGAAATCCTGATGCTAATTCTCGTATTTTTTCTCCGGCTGCTCGTAGGATCATGAATGTACCTGATTGGACAAATTGGAAATTCAATTTACAATTTGTCCGAAGATGAAATCTTACTTTCGGTTAACGATGGGATTTTCATTTTTCATTTTTGAATATAGGAAAATACATAATTTTTAGATTACCAATATTTTTACATAATTAAGTTATGAGATTTTCTAATTTACCCACGAGAAAAACCAGAAAAACCCGGAATCAGAGAGAACAATCATTTTCTCGAAAAATAGAGACCCAAAAAATAACCACAGAAAAAATATTCTCGGGAAAAAAAGAAGATAGTACTTTATTACATTGTGTTCCATTAGAAGAAACTGAAAAAAACCGGATTATGATGAGGATGTCTCCTGAAAGTATCAGGATTTCAAATGAAACAAAATGGAATGAAAAAGGGTTTATTCCTTCATTTAAAAATACTGATAAAAAATTGATAGCAGCTTCTCGTAGGGCATATAAAATCCTCGGTTACTCTGAATAATGAGGATATTCTCTATTTTTGCCGGACCAAACGGATCTGGTAAGTCCACTTTAGTTCCTGAAGATGATAATCGAATTTTCATAAATGCAGATTATTGTGCACGAGAACATCCGATAATTTCAAAGATGTCTGATAGTTTTGAAAAATTATAGTGTGCTTAGGAAGAAACCAACAGACAAATTCGTGAAATGTTATCTAATGGCTTGTCTTTCACATGGGAAACGGTATTTTCTCATGAAAGCCGCCTTGACATAATGAATTATGCGAAAAATTGTGGCTATAGGGTCCATCTGACTTATGTCACAACAAAAAATCCGGATATAAATGTAGCCAGGGTTCGAAATCGTGTTCTAGAAGGAGGACATGATGTTCCAGAAGATAAAATCAGGAGTAGATATGAATGTTCCATTTCTTTTTTGCCCCAAATGATCCTTGCAGCAGATGAGGTTTTGATATATGATAATTCCTATGAAAATACTGCACCAACTCTCTTATTCCAAAAATTAACAGATGGAAAAGAAAATTTAGATCCGGAATTGATATTTTGGGATGTTAAAGATGAGGATGTTAAGAACTGGGCAATGAAATATATTTTCAAACCATTAAATGTTATGGGAATTTCTGTTCGTTGTTATAAAGTAATTCACTCTTCATCATTTAATATTGGTACAAAATAAATTGTAATTCATTCATTTTTATGATTTTACATTGCGCAGCCAAATTGGAATACAATTTAGGATTTGTCCGCATCTATGAATTGAATAATTTTCGCTGAAAACCTATGTGAAATTTAAATGGACTCTGGATGATAGGTTTTCATGAGTTAAACATGAGGCAGAGCTTCATGGGTGTTTTTTTTAACATAAGTTTTTATTGTTCCCACCAGCATTTTTCCCACACCCGGACCAACATAAACCTTAATCTCCCGGAAGTCTATCAATAATTTTTTAACATGACAGAGGTTCAGGAAGCATATACTGCGATCCTCAAGAGCCTGAAGTCAAGCCCACGAGGACTTACTATCACGGATCTCTCAAGAAAAATAAAAAAGGACCGCAATTTTACCGCAAAGTATCTGGAAGTACTTCATGCAGAAGGCAAAGCAGAGGCTAGACAAGTTGGGTCAGCAAAAGTATACTGGCTCTCGCAACGGGTCCCAATGTCAGCATTTCTCTGTTTTACTAAGAATATGATTATAATCCTGGACCTGAACATGAACATCGTCCAGGTGAATGATCAGTATCTCACATTTTCCGAACTATCCAAGGAAGATCTCGTTGGGCGAAATATTCTCGAAAATGGACTTCCAATCATTTCCACCCCTGAAGCCCTCTCAATAATCACCTCGGTTACAAAAGAACAGGTCATACATGATGTCCGGTTTTCAAAAAATAATATTGATTTTTTGTAACTATTCAGCCGGTCTCAGCGCCCTTATCCCGTCCATCTGAAAACCTACTCTAATATTAGTCCTCTTCTTCTAAAAATTCATTTTTACCGAAAGATCTTTTTATAATGACTATTAACGTTAAATTATCAAATGGACTTTCCAGAAGAACTCAAAGCCAAAATACTTGAATGTCCTCCTGAAGTAATTGCATATATTGTTCACCTACATGAAAGAATTGATCAATTAGAATCCAGAGTCAAAGAACTCGAATCCAGGCTAAACCTCAATAGTCGAAATAGCGGAAAACCACCATCTTCTGATGGGTATGCTAAAAAGAATCGAAATAAATCAGATTCTCGAAAGAAATATCCGGGAGGTCAACCCGGCCATAAAGGGACAACCTTAAGGCAGAGTCCTCATCCAGATCATATCGAATATCATAAACCTCATGAATGCTCCAAATGTGGACATAGCCTTGTTTCTGGAAAAATACTCGGCATTGAAAAAAGACAGGTTTTTGATCTTCCCCCTCCTCCCACAATCGAGATAACAGAACATCAGTCTTTCACTATCTGCTGTCCTCATTGTGGTTTAAAAACATCAGGGGATTTTCCCGAAGATGTTACACATCCAGTTCAATATGGATCCAGAGTCAAATCTTATCTGACCTATTTTTCTCATCATCAATTAATCCCTTATGAACGAGTAACTGAAATCTGCTCAGTTCTTTTCGGTTTTTCTGTTAGTCCTGGAACAATCGTAAATTTAACTCACAATCTAGCGAAGAAATTACAATCATTTAAGGATGATATTGTAAACGTTCTTCAAAATGAGCCCGTAATCCATAATGATGAAACTGGAGTCAGAGTAGAAGGAAAACTTCATTGGCTTCATGTGACCTGTACTCCTAACCTAACTCATTATTCCCTTCAGAGAAAAAGAGGTAAAGAAGGAATGGATAATATTGGAATCCTTCCTGAATTTCATGGGATTAGTGTTCATGATTTCTGGGGTCCTTATCTTTCCTATTCCTGCGAACACAGTTTTTGTTGTGCTCATATTATCCGAGAACTCATCCGGGTTGAAGAAGAAACCTCTCAAAAATGGCCTTATGATCTTATTGAGTTATTATTAGGGGCAAAAGAAAACAAAGAGATATTTCATGGAGTTGGGGTTCCTATTCCTCCAATCATTCGTACCAGTCTGATGGAGTCATACGATGAATTGATACAGATAGGACTGGATGAAAATCCTCCACCGGTTGTAGATGAAGTAAAAAGGGGCAGGAAGAAAAAGGGATTTGTACGAAACTTACTCGAAAGGCTAAAAGAGTGGAGAGAGAGTGTGTTGAGATTTATAAATGATCCTCTCGTTCCATTCGACAATAATCAGGCCGAGAGAGATATTCGTATGATGAAGGTAAAAATGAAAATATCAGGTGGATTTAGAAGCTTCGATACAGCCAGTGCGATTGCTCTGATCAGAAGTTACATCTCAACTATAAGAAAAAATGGAATTAATGTTATTGAAGGAATTGTTTCAGCATTTCATAATTTTCCATGGTCACCAAATAGAACCAAAGATATTAGTGGAGAGTCGTTACTCTCTCAAAATCTTGCATTAGCCTAAGCCGACTGAATAGTTACGATTTTTTTTACAAAATGGAAGTTATCCCTACACTGTTTGAGGAAAAAGAGAAGGGCCTTACCATAGTGCTTGAGGATATAACCGAGAAGAAACGTCATCTAAAAAATATGGAGTTTTTAGCCCGGACGGCTGAAGAACTGGTTGACCTTCCCCCGGAATCTGACATCTATGTATATATTGCAGACCAATTGAAAAGTCTTGTCCCAGAAAATCCACGATACTATATTCATTCCTATGATGAGACGGAGGGACAATTTATTTTTCGAGCAATAGAAGATGAAAAAACACGGGAAGGAGTCACACAACTGTTTGGTTTTAATCCGGTCGGAATGAAATTTCCGGTTAAAGATTTCTTTTATTCTGCCCCTTTCCATGAGAATGCCTTTACTTTTAAGGAAATGCGGGTTATGCATTTCAAGCCATTTTATGAAGAAGAAGAATATTCATTTTATGATGCATGTGCCCATATATTTCCAAAAGAAGCATGTGAACAAGCATCCTTGACATTTAACATTGCAAAAATATATCTCACCGGACTGGTATGGCAGGAACAATTATTCGGACTGGTCGGGATATGTCTTGGTAAGGATGAAAAACTCGAAAATAAACAGGTAATATTATCATTCTTTCGCCAGGCATCAATAGCACTTGCCCGAAGGATGACAGAGCAGCGGTTATCCAGGAGTGAACAGAAATTTAAAGAATTTGCATCAGCCCTGGATATTCCGGTCATGATACTGGACAAGCAAAATACCATTTTATATTTGAACCGGAAGTTTTCAGATGAATTTGGGTATGATCTGAGTGCTATTTCTTCCTGGAATACCTGGGCAGAGAAGGCATTTCCGGACAAAAATGCTCAAAAGATTTTGGAAGAGATGGTAAAGAAGAATGAGAAAGATACGTCAGAATTTCAAAAAGAGATCTTTGAACTCACCTGCGGGGATAATACAAAAAAACCTGTATCTATGAAACTCATTTCTTTCTCCGACGGTATGAAAGGAATCATCATACAATGAGGTGAATATTTATAGTTTTACATTTGACCTAAAAACCTGAATTTATGAAACGAATAATAGTATTTCTCCTCATAGGGTTTCTCACTCTTCCGACCTTTTGTTCCGGAACGGTAATACCAGAAGACATCCAGATTATCACAGAAGATTACTATCCTCTAAACTTCGTTGATAATGGAACATTACAGGGCATTTCTGTGGACCTCTTCGAGAAGATTTTGCAGAAAATGGGAAGTGACATAAACCGGAGTTCATTCAAGCTCCTTCCCTGGTCTGAGGGATATAACCTCGTTAGAACAACCCCTGATACGGTTCTTTTTACCATCACCCGGACTCCTGAACGGGAGAATGATTTCTTATGGGCAGGGCCCTTCTTTACCGATCGTGATCTCATCTATACGAATGAGGGCGTAAATCTGTCAGAAAAAAGTGATATCGCAGCATTGAAGATAGCAGTCATTAAAGATAGTCGAACCATCAATTCCACTCTGAATGCAGGTGCTAACGAAAAGAACCTTATTGAAGTCCTCACCGCAGAAGACGCAATAAAACTGGTTGATGACGGCTCTGTCAATGCATTTGCTTATGGAGATTATCCGGGTCAGAAAGCTATTGCGACGTATGCCAAAGATCCATCCAAATTTGCACAACAAAAGGAGATATCTTATTTTGAAGATTACTTTGCTTTTAATCCGGATACATCTGAGGAGTTCGTTTCTGCGGTGAACAATACTCTCAAGCAGCTCAAGATGAACCGGGCTGAAAGCGGTAGCACCGACTATGAGAAGATTTTCTTGAAATATCTTCCGATAGGATGTATGGATAGTGATATTACCGATGAGATGTTGGTCGATCTTGTCCAAAAGACCATTGAAGACTTGAAAAGTGATCCCAGCGGAACAATTGCCAGTATTAACGCAGGTGAGAGCCCGTATGTGGATTCTACCGATCCAAATTTCTACGTATTCGTCTTTGATACCAATGTAACCCTTCTTGGGAACGGAGTCAATCCCCAGACCGTAGGAACCCATTATTCAGGAAAACCTGATGCGGTAGGGAACATGTTCCGGGATGATTTGACGGAACTTGCCTTAAAGAAAGGAAAAGGCTGGATTAGTTACGTATACTCAAACCCGAAATCACTCATCCTCTACAAAAAGAAGAGTTATATCGAACTCTGCACCGGGAGTGATGACGCCCGGTATATCGTCGGGGCTGGCAGGTATCTGAACTGCTCGGAGATGCAAGAGGAACCCTGAACAGAATACCAAAAACCTCTTCGGATTATCATAAGGTATACTTAATTATCCTTTTTCCTTTGCCTGCAATCGGAATCGTGTTCCGGATTATCGGATCAGATCTCATCACCAATGACTCCCAGGTTTGTTTATCATTCATTATACATAGATATCACAGAAAAGAAAAGACAGTTTATCTCAGGGTTTTTTTATCCAAAAGAACAAAAACCGGCTAAGTATCTCACAAAAAAAGGGATGAATTAGTTCCCTACTAAATTACCAGTAACATCATGTAGGTGTACAACATTCGCATATATTCCCACACTCTCCACTACCTCCAAAATCACAACAGAAACAAGGGATACAATTCAGAGCATTTGATGGTGCCTCCCAGACTGCTTCTAAATAAATACCGGCACGATTGTATTCACCGATCTTCTCGTCTGATAGTGGTGTCTGCCCATTCACAAAGGATTTTAGCCTCTCACCTTCATAAAACTCAAGCGGGGTGACATCAAGGGTGAGAACCTTATTCTCATCCGATAAAGAAAGATTTGAGACATGAATTATTGAGTTGGTTTCATTTTCAGCATTAAAAAGATTAACTACTGCTTGTACGGGGTAGGAAATATCGGCAAGAGACCCTACCGGAACTAATTTACTTTCTACACCATCGGTAATATGGAAATATGGAACGACATCCTTTACCGTAATTATCATCCCATTTGATCCGTTCGTGATTGCACTTTCACTCCCTTGGATATAGATCAAAGCGGAGGATGATTCAGCAGCAGAACAGAATCCAGTACAAAAAACTAGAACCAATGAACAGAGAATTCCAAGTTGTACACAATAGCCCATACTCCCTATTCTATATGTTATTATATAATCGTGTTGTTTTTTCCCGGGAATAATATGGCTGTTGTACCCTTAATCACTGGATATTTGAGCAAATTAATGAATAGGTGTGAATAGAGGTTTTCGCAGGTACACGTGAAGTAATTGCAAAATTTATTCCAGTAAAAAATATTTAATTGACCGGTAAACTAAAGGAAATTATAGGGAGATTTCAAGATACTGATTGGAATTGTAGATACTCCCATATCAGATATCTCCATTATTTCTCGATACCATGGGATACACTTATTCAATATTTTTTTCCAGCCACTGTGTGAATACGTTTATCTGATCATCCGTATGGAAATAATGTTCTCCTTCATCCATAATTTCCAGGGTACACGGAAATTTTTCGATGAAATTGCTGATGGTATCAACCTCGACCAGATTATCCTGTGCTCCATATAAGATTCGGGTATCAACATCCCACTTGTCAACCGGGTGCTCTAACACATAACAGAAGTAATCCCAATATAACTTCTGACCAACCGGGGTATCTATCGTCCCTTCTTTCTCCAACCGCTCCGGAGATACTTGAAACCACATCATCATATTCCGGATGATTCGTTCCATATCAACCACCGGAGAGAGAAAAAGGGCTGTTTTCAGACCAATATCACGATAGGTTAACAGGCTGAAGTAAGCTCCCATACTGCAGGCAAAGAGGGATACCTGGTCCCAGTGTTCTTGAGCATACTTCCCGATTTCTTTGAGATCATGGACACAATGCTGCACCTTACATGGGATTTCCTCTCCTTTCCGATCTCCATGCTCCGGGAGATCAAAGCTTAATACCTGATAACCCTTCTTAATTGCCTCATTCGCGAGAAGTTCGATGACAGTATCTTCCTTATGCGAAAGGTTACCATGAACCGCAATGAATAGTTTGTTGCTCTTTTCGCCCCATAATAACGCCGGGATATTGTTAATTTTAATTGTATTCTTTGTCATTTACATCAATTTTTCTGGTATAATACCTTTAGTCAATCAAAAATCTGTATACTTATTCTCTCGGATATTTGGGTTTTCTAAAATTCCCTTTTGAGATGATTTTCCTACTCACGAATGGATTGAATTACCATATTGAGTTCATATATCTCAATCAGAGCAGATTCATGAATATCAAGATCTGATAGGGTATATCAGGGTAGGAAAATTGTTTGGGCCATTCCAGAGTGAACAATTAGGAATGGATGTTTGCACGATTCAAGATCTCATTATTTTTTTATATCTGCTTCGTTTTATATATGACTACAGTATATTGAGGATTACAATAGGGGAAGAATTTTCGGATGCAGATCAGTCAAATTACAAGATTTTCCGATAGAAAGGCTGATGTATGCTTCCAGTAGAGGGTATCACTATGACTTCGGACCAGGCATGGCAACGAAAAAAGCAGGTCGCAGTTATCGGAGCGTCGAATGCATCTGAATCAGAAATTCTTCAGGCAAAAATGGTCGGGTCCCTGCTTGCCCGTGCAGGAGCCATTCTCCTTTCCGGTGGAATGGGTGGAATAATGGAAGCATCATGCCAGGGGGCTATTCAGGAAGGAGGAGTCGCTATTGGTATTGTTCCTGGTTGTGAAGGGAATCCTTTCCTATCTGCAATTATTAAAACGCAGATGAATCATGCCAGAAATTTCATTCTTATCGGTTCATGTGATGCTGTCATTGCAATAGGAGGAGAATATGGTACACTGACTGAGATCGCGTATGCTTTAAAATCTCAAATTCCTGTGTATGGTCTTTCCACCTGGGACATACCCGGTGTTATTGCCTGCACCGGTCCCGAAGAGGCGGTCCGCATGGCGGTCATTGATACCTGATTAAATCCTTTCTTCTTCTGTTCAGGCAGATATATTCAGTGGATCGGTATAACTCTTTATCCTCGGAGATAATAATACCTTAGAGCAATATGAAATGGAAACGTGATGCAGGCCTGACAGGACGTATACTCCTGACATGGGCACTGCTCTTACTCGTGTATCTGGTATTCATGGGTATCTTGTTTGCCCTTGGACTGCCATCTGGATTTATTATCGTGATAGCAGTTGTAATGGGCGTTGTTCAGTACTTCTTCTCTGACAAACTGGTACTCATGAGTACTGGTGCTAAGATTGTCGAATATGATGAAGCCCCTGATCTTCATCGCATGATCGAAAAGTTATGTACAGAGGCAGATCTGCCAAAACCACGAATTGCCGTGATGCACTCTCCAATGCCAAATGCATTTGCAACTGGCAGAAGTCCGAATCATGCTGTCGTCGCTGTAACAGATTCTATCATGCAGACCTTAAACAAGGACGAGCTTGAAGCAGTATTGGCACACGAGCTTTCACATGTCAAGAACCGTGACATTCTTACGATGACAGTTGCAAGTTTTGTTGCCATGATTGCCTCAATGATCATGAACAACTTCCTGTTTGCTTCATTATTCAGCAATCGTGAACAAGGCGGTGCATGGATAATTGCAGGAATTGTTGCAGCGGTTGTCTGGGTTATTGCAACTCTCCTGATGATGGCACTCTCCAGATACAGGGAATTTGCAGCAGATCGAGGTGCAGCATATATTACTACTAATCCTGATGCTCTGATCTCTGCTCTTCAGAAGATCAGCGGACGGATGGATCGTCTGCCAACTGAAGCAAAGGTTGCAGCAGAAGGTGCAAATGCATTCTATATCATTCCGGCCCTTTCAGGAAAGACTCTTGCAGGGCTCTTCTCTACTCATCCATCACTTGAGAAGCGGATAGAAAACCTCGAAAAAGTTCGGGCTGAGCTCCGCGGATATTAATTATCTATTCTTCTTTTTTCGATATCCTGGTAATTGACATCTTTTGAATAAATGATGAGGATATTATATCTCTCTGATCTCAAACCAGGGCAGATCATTATCCGCATGGGTCGGATGGTTTTCTGAAGGGTATATCAGATTCTTTCTGATTTCAAACCATGCAACAGGTTCATCAGGATGTGTTGGATGGTCTGGTGAAGTGAAAATCTCCTGTTCTCGTATTATAAACCAGGAAACAGGTTCCTGGGGGTGAGTCGGATGATAGAGGGTGGTATAAATTTCGTTCTCAACAATTTCATACCACGGGACTGGTTCATCAGGACTGTCCGGGTGAAATGACGTGGTGTATATATTCATCATTATCTATCGTTCATAGAACGTTCTTAATGTATGTATGATATAAGAATTTTTGACTATTCTGTGGATTTTCAATATCCTATCTGTGCTCAAGAGGAAGATTCATAAACAGCAGAAGTTCGAGATATTTATATTGATCAATTATTATGGATATGAACCTCAATCTGATGCACCTCTTGTTAAACGTACTGATAAATAAGGCCTCGTGCTATGGTACTTGGAATGAGGGCAGGGTATATTCTCCTGATTTGTATAATTATTATAGCATCTCTGGTTCTCGTTTACGAGTTGCCTTCAAATTACAGAGTAAGGGATATTCCTGACCAGCCCCAGGTTCAGATAGTATATGGAACATCAGGAATTATGCCCCAGCTCCTGAATACCAGCCAGGTAGATGCCTTTTTTGTGTGGGAGTCAGTTGTCTCGACGGCAGAGATGGGAGGGATTGGAAAGGTAATTGCCAGGGATGCAGATATTCCGCCTGACAGGAAATGGGAGAACACTGCATGTAATGTTCTCGTAATGCGAAATTCATTTATTACTGAATACCCAGAAATTGCCTCCCTCCTGTCTGCGGTGACAATTGCCGGAATACAAAAAATATATGATGACCCAGGTGAGGCTGTCAACATTACCGCACGATGGGTGTATGGCTCTAAACCCATCAGGTCAGCAGGTCTTTTCCTTGATCCTATTGAGTTAGAGAAAAATGCGTTTCCTCACATTGTATTTACCGATAATGCATCTCTTCCGGATCTAGGTTTAATTGAAAAATCCCTGTCAGATAATATAATGTCAGATCATTCTTCATCAAATACGGTTGGTTCGGTATACAAACGTGCTTTAGATCTCCTCAATGGCTCAAAACCACATATTTCCAAGACTCCTTCATCTGTCCGGATTGGGTATCTTCCTTCTGCTGATCTGTATGCTCCTCTATATGTTACAATCATAGAATCTGATAGGATTTGTGAAACCTATGGATTTTGTCTTGCACCAAGATCTGACACATCCGACCGACCGGATGAATGTCAACTTATTGTCAATGACAAACCGGTTGCCGACGTTCAGTTACTGCCTGGCCAAGTCGGAGGAGGGATTATGACCGGGCTTGGACAGAGAGCGATTGACGTTGCATATATCGGGAGTGTCCCCACCCTAATGCAGATATCAATGGGCAATCCTGCTTCGATTATTCATTCTATTAATGCAGGGGGTTCTGGTCTGGTTGTGGATGATCAGGCTCCCTGTGACGATTGGAACTCATTTATTGAATGGGTGGAAAATCGGTCTTTTTCAGGGCAGCCGTTAATTATTGCTGTTCCTCAAAGTTCAATTCAGGAAGAAATGATGCGGGAAGCATTTGAATATGAGGGAATACAAATCTCCCTATACGGACTTCCGAGTTTTGGAGCACTATGAAGCGGTTTCATGGATTTATCAAGGGACTTGCCATACCTGTAGGAATTATCTTAATCTGGCAGGTTCTTTCGATATACATTCAAAACAGTTTCATACTGCCCGGCTGGGAAACAATCATTCCAGTCCTGATTCACCCTTTTGACCCATTATTTGGTGGGGCTTCACTATATCAAAACAGTTTCACCAGTCTTCAGCGTGTTTTAAATGGATTTTTCCTTGCGGTATTAATTGGTGTATTTTTAGGGCTCTTATGTGGGTGGTCAAAATCTGCAGAGGATTATGTTAATCCCATTATCCAGATCTTACGACCAGTCCCACCTATTGCCTGGATGCCTCTAGCGATTGCATGGTTTAAAATTGGATTCGGCTCTCTCATCTTTATTATTTTCATCGGTTCGTTTTTTCCGGTCTTTATCAGTACGATTGAAGGAGTCAGGAGTGTCAGGGTACGATGGCTTGAAGTTGCACAGACTCTTGGAGCCACGACCTTAGAAATATTCAAAACGGTAGTCATTCCTGGAGCTTTACCTTCAATTTGGACTGGATTGCGTCTGGCATTCGGGGTTGCATGGATGTGTCTTGTAGCAGCTGAGATGTTACCCGGAACAAGTGCTGGCCTAGGATATCTGATTATGTTTGCATATAATCTGGGACAGATACAGGTCATTGTTGCTGGTATGATTATCATCGGGGTGATCGGTATTGTTGCAGATTATTTCTTCAGAATGGGACAAACAAAGCTCTTTAACTGGCAGGGGAAGGAGTAATGCAGGTTTTAGTCCTAAAAGGAATATCAAAACAGTTTCAGAATGAACAAACACATTTTCAAGCATTATCAGACATCTCCTGTGTAATAAATAAAGGAGAGATAGTCTGTCTGATGGGACCTTCCGGGTGTGGGAAATCAACGGTACTTCGTATCCTTTCAGGACTCGAATCTGCCGATACCGGGACTATCTGTGGGAGTGAAGGAAATGTCTTTGATCCTGTTCACACTGCAATGGTATTTCAGGAACATGGTCTTTTTCCCTGGCTCTCTGTTTATGACAATATTGCATATGGTCTTCGAATGAAAGTTCGAAAGATCCCTAATGAGCAGATTACACAAAAAGTGAAAGAGTTGCTCACTCTTGTACACATGGAAGAGTTTGCGAATGCCCTTCCCCATCAGTTATCAGGTGGAATGAAGCAGCGGGTTGCGGTTGCCCGTGCTCTTGCCATTGAACCGGAAATTCTCCTTATGGATGAACCATTCAGTGCACTAGATCCATTTTCCAGACGTGAACTTCAGGATGAAGTGATCAGAATTCGTGATGTACTTGGAACAACGTTTTTTATTGTAACTCATAATCCGGAAGAAGCAGTCTATCTGGGAGATCGTATTTTAATTCTTTCAAAAAGACCATCATGCGTTATAAAAGAGATTCAGATCCCTTGTAAACGCCCCAGAGATTTAGCAGATTTCTTTATGATGCAATGTGTCCGTGAAGTTACCAGGGATGTGACATCCAGATAGAGAGTATGTATCACGATTTTTCACATGATATTCTCGTGATAAATCATATCGAAATTAATGAAAAGGATATGCTTCTCTGTTTAAAAGATGGTTTTATTGTTTGCGGCAATGAAAATTATATATAGTAATTATTAAGGATAACTTTTCATCCCAATTTTTTATTGCTTATTTTTCGAAAATACGGTCAATTTTACTATTTTTTTCATTCTAATAAGAACCAGAAAAAAATTCCGATTTATTTTGATTTATTTTGTGATTTAAGAACATAAACCGATTTAATAGCGGCCCGCTATTGTACTAGCCCATCATCCTTAAGAAACTGTACTAATAACGTGAGATCCCCCAATAGCGGGACGATATGGGGGCAAAAATCAGGGCACATTCCCTTTATTTTTATGACGGATTTTCTATTATTTTTTCCAGAAATGGGCCTCATTCATCATCATATGAGTTTGACAGTAAAAAATGCTCTGCACCTTACCTCTCAATTGATGGTTGTAGTTTTCATCTTTTATTCCAGAAAAAGTGGATCAAATGGCATAGATGGAAAAAAAAGAAGTGACTAGTTATAATATGAAATACACAAAAAACATTTTATGAATCTGAAAGAGGATAAAATACTATTTTAATGGCAATTGTATGCATTATTCTGGGCATGGTTCTGATGAGTCTTTTTACGGTACTGATCAATTCCCCACACAAAGTAATTATCTACACAGATCAGGCTCCAAAACCAATTGGACCATACAGCCAGGGAGTTGCTGTGAATGATTATGAATACACATCAGGTCAGATCGGAATTGATCCACAAACCGGAGCTCTCGCAGATACTTTAGAAGACTAGACTCACCAGGTCATGAAAAACCTCAAGGCAATTCTGGCTGTTTCTGGACTGGGGTTTGATGATGTTATAAATACTCATATATATCTCACGAACATCTCTGATTTTTCGACGGTTAATGAGATATATTCCCGCTATATGGGAAATGCAACTCCTTCACGATCAACAGTCGGTGTAGCCAGCCTTCCGAAAGGAGCATTCATTGAGATTGAAATGATTGCTAAAAAATCTTAAATTTTATAGAAACCATCGATAAAGGATTATGATAGTTATTGGATATTCGCTATAATCATCGTATCGAAAAGGACACAACTGTCATATTAATATCGGAACTATTAATTGGTTCGTTACGAAAAATCTACATAATGTCCTTAAAATTTGCCATATTGGCTTTGTTTCTAATCTTTATGTATCCGGTTTCTGCCGATATAAATTCGCTTGCTGAGGAATCAATGAATAATTCAGGAAATGTCCAGGATAGTAGTATGGTATTAGCCCTTGATAGGATTATCACAGAAATTCAGGATGAACTTGATTTAGTCAAGGAACAAAATAAAATAAGTGTTGAATCGCTTAAAAGATCTGGTTTGTCAGGAAGTGAAGCAACAAAAATTCTCTCAGAAAAACTCTCTAATGTTACACATGGACATTCCTCTTTGATTATTTCAAAAGAAAATGATGTTACCGCCGCATCTCCTATCCGATTCATAAGCCTTATTGGTAGCGATTTAGGTTATCAGAATGAAACCCGGTTTGCGAATGAAAGAAAAGAACCGGTGATTAGTAATATATTTTATCTTGAAGAAGGGTTTTATGGGATTTCAATAAGTTACCCGATATTTTCTGAAAAAAATGAATATCTCGGGTATACTGATGTAACGATTCGCCCAGAAGAATTCCTTCGTCCTATCCTTGTTCCCTTCACTGAACAGACCGGTTATGAAGTTTTCATTCTGGAAACAGGAGGTATGACTGTTTATGAGACCAGTGAGGCAGAGATTGGAACAAATGTCCTCACGGATCCAATTTATGATACGAATGAGATGAGAAATGTTTCACGTACTGTTGTGGAAAATAAAGAGGGAGCTATAGAATACACATTCTGGAATCAAAACTGGGATAAACAGGTCAGACGTGAGGCAGTGTGGACATCATTGGAACAGGATAATCAGGAATGGCGAATTGGTCTTGTTAAAAACCTTGATGATTCAAATATTGAAAATAGATCAGTCACTCAAATATCTTCATCAGATCTTGATACAAGTATTTCTGACCTGAAGCAATTTGTTCAGGATGCAGCAGCAGCAGCACGAATGAAAGGTAAGGAGAATGCTTGTGCCGATTTTAACAACCTTTCGGGGGCGTATGTTACTGATGACATGTATATTTTTGCTTATGATATGAACGGAACAACTCTGGCACTTCCGTATCAGCAGGGCCTTATCGGAAAAAGCCGAATGGATCTTACTGATGTGAATGGATTATCAATTATGCCTGCCTTTTTGGATGCAGCCAAACGAGGAGGAGGATTTCTTTACTATATCTATAAAAATCCTCATAATGAGTACCAGAATCAACTTAAATTGTCTTTGATTGAACCAGTTGATGAAAATTGGTTCATTGGTTCCGGTGTATATGTTCCCTGGATAAATGCAGAATTAAATCAAGAGGATATAAAAGCACTTATAAACCGGGTAAAACATGCAGTCAGTCATGCACAGGAGGTTGGAAAAGAGCAGGCTGTAAAGGATTTTAATGACATAAATCAATCATTTGCAAATGGTGGATCATATATCTTTGCCTATGGATATGATGGCACTACCATTGCTCTTCCCTATCAACCAGAAATAATCGGAACAAACCGGATGAACTATTTGGATATGTATGGTGTACCAATTATTGCTCAGGAAGTCTACACTGCAGAGAGAGGCGGGGGATTTGTTTATGTGGTTTATTATAATCCGGATACCGCAAATAATGAATTAAAACTCTGTTATGTTCTTCCAGCCGGAGATGACTGGCTGATTGGTTCTGGTATCTATACCGGAACAAATCTCATATAATTCATTTATATACTCATTTTTGGTACTTTTCTCTGAATATATGTAAAAAAAGATGAAGCACATATTTTTCTGGATACTACAATATGCCGGAAAAACGGTTATTCTTTTTCCCCGGCATGAAATACATTCCACGAGTGTGTAGGGAACGATTTGAGGTAACCTTTGAGATATCCATATTGTGGATGCTCTGAAAGGAACGTATCAGCATCAAAGACTCTACCAGACGGAGATCCCCACCGGGCCTCTATACTCATGTTTTTCGCCATTTCAGAGTCCATAACTTTCCCGTCATATGCACCCATCGGTTTAAATGGCGGCCGGTTTGGATAGGGATTTGAATCAAGCCAATATACACCATTCACTGTCCGGGTGGATGGGTTTTCCTTCTGAAGCCAGACATCATACTCATCAGAGAGGATCTTTTTTCCTGTTTCAGTGGAAATTTTTCCTTTGAACTGCTCTATTAACTGTGGGATCCTGACCATCCTAGCACTCACTCCTGTTCTGATATCGGTCGGGTCAAGACTTGAACACTCAAGATTTCTAATCCGGGGATCTTCAGCAGAGTTGGCACCGGCGAAATACCCATTATCTGTCTTTGTGACATTGAAGAATTTTAATCCCTGTTCAAACCGCATAATCTCCCCGGTTTTGGCATCGCCTACAAGCCAGCTGTTCGCAAACCCGCCGCTCCGGTTGGTATTCATAATGGAGACAAATTCATCCAGATTATCTGCATATTGTGCAGCATTCCGAAGTCGGTAAAAAGCAGGAGACATATTCGCCTTATATTGATTGAACGAGTTTATCGTCGTCTCTGCAATCATGAGTCCTGCACTGGTCACCAGGTAATCAGTAGAGCTATCCAGAAGACCTGGTGCGGTCTGCATGAAGATACGGTTCCCGTCTTCAGGCTGAACATCTGCCAACAGATCAAAGAAATGTGCCCGTTCAAATGCTGTCCAGGTATTATGACCAAGGACAATATCCCCATGTTCGGTAAAATCCCCAGTTGCGATAAATGCACTACATGAATCAGTTTCAATCTCCATCTTTTTGTATGCTTCGGATTTCACCGTCGGCCACCAGTATCCGGTCAGTTCCTTGTATGCATTCCACCCAAGAATCTCCTCAAAACTGACATTTGTTCCGGCCTCCTGTGCCCCTTCTGCAATTCCTTTCATCTCGGTCAGGAACTCTTCATCGATGTGTGCTGGGAACATTTCATTCGCAGCATGAAGAAAATAATCCCATTCCATTCCGGTATCATGATAGGTTAGATACCTGATGGTGTCCTGAACTTCAGCAATTTCAGGTGCCATCAGATATCCATGCTGGAATCCTCGTTCATATGGGGCACCTTCAATATGGAGGTACGTCCACCCGTCCTTTTCAAACCGGTAGCCTTTCCCGTCCGGAGAGGATATGGTATCTGCAGTAGCATTGCTTCCGATGCCTACCAGAACAAAAAAGCATAATAGAATGAAAAGGTTTGAGCGATACTTAAAATTAGATTTTTTCATGCATTCTCCAGGTAATTGATCATAGATGATAAATAATCCTGAATAAAGGTATTGTCCTATACCCAAGTCATAAAACCAATGAATATGTGACAAAGTAATTGAATCCAGTTTATTATAATGGTAATAAAAAATCTTTGATTGTATTGAGATAAGCAGTCTCCTGTTCAAGATGATGTGAATGAGATGCATCTTCAAAAATTACCATTTTGGATCCAGGAAGCATACTCTGATAATATCGTGTTGATTCTGGAGATGCTTCATCATATCTTCCACAGGTAAAGAGAGTAGGTATGGTGATGTTCTTTAGGTCATTCGCTCGTTCATAATTTTTCAGAGTTCCGGTTATCGTGAATTCACTAGGACCCCACATATGTTCGTAGACATCAAATGCTAGTTTTTCCATGGATCTTTCAAGACACGGAGGCCAGGGATCCAGTCTGCAGACATGCTTATTATAAAAAACCTGCATTGCTTCCTGGTATTCAGAAGAATCACAACTTCCTTCTTTTTCACACCGAATAATTATCTCCCGTACGTCTTTTGGGAGCTCATTGATATACTTACGCTGATCATTGTGCCACCTGGTCACTGAAAGACATGGGGCAGAGAGGATTAGTGAACGTATTCCTTTGGGTTTCATCGAAAGAACGTAATTAACTGCTAGCATTGTTCCCCATGACTGACCAAGAATATGCACCTCGTTCAGGCCAAGTGCTTCGCGAATTGCAACAAGTTCCTGAGTGTAGTAGTCCAATGTATAATGTGTTATATCCTCGGATTTATCTGAATTCCCACACCCTAATTGATCATACCAGATAACTGGTCGTTCGTGGGCGAGTATAGAGAGAGGAGTCAGGTAGTCATGGGGTACACCTGGTCCTCCATGAAGAATAAGAAGGGGGATACCTGAATGCTCTGATCCGTCCATTCGAAACCAGATTTTTCGTTTGAATATTTCAATAAATCCTTCTTTACTGGTATTTGACATAACATCCTCATTGAACATGAGCTGATGTAAACCTTTGGAAAAGAAAAATAAAGCAGGATACATTACTATTCTTATGAATATCAATAACCCTGATTTTTTCATTAAATATTTAAGATAATGCCTTATCAGGAGAATGAGAACGGAATATCTGACCAATTTTGATAATGATATTTGATAGGTGCATTAAAAAAACGAGGGGATTATAAAATCCGTGTGCCATTCCAGGAATCATCTATTGAGTCATCTATACTGTCTGCAGTCCCGAATCCATATGTTCCGTTAAAGAACATGGCATCTTCTGAAAGAATGTATTTCAATCCCCCGAATTCTTTCCATGTTCCGGTAAACTCAGTTTCGTCAACAGATAGAGTTCCCTCAATTACTCCAGGTTCTTCAAGATCATTTTCACCAGGATTAAATGGTTCATATGTACCGGATACGACTGAGCCATTTTGAACAAGATACAACGTCTCTGTGTTTGATCTCCAGGTTCCGGTCCATCCTGTTTCATTTGCTGAATCATCGGTCATGATCCGGGATGCATTCCAATCTGCAACATACTTCTGACCCTGGGAATTAACAGATTCATAAGTCCCATTAAAGGCGTTACCGTCTTCTGAAAGTTTAAAGAAACATGTTCCGTCTTCGATCCATGTTCCGGAAAGGACTTTTTCATCCTCATCTAATGTGCCTTCGATAACACCCGGATCTCCTGTTTCAGGATCTAATGGCAAATATGTTCCAGAAACCTTTCCATCATCGGTCTGGACAAATATAAGTTCATATTGTTCTGAATGCCATGTGCCATTCCAACCAGATACATTACTTGCCGTCCCGATACTCACACAGAGCAGAGTAATCATGACGAGAATCCCAATTGTGGTTCGTTTTTTTATCATGCGATACACTCCCACAATATAGGATATATTTAGGAGTAATATTTATGTATTATGAAATATTTTCGGATATATCTCTGAAAAAGACGGTAGCATTGATAAAAAATCCTCTAAAAAATTGGGATAATGTCCCTTATGGTGAAGGAAGGTATAACACCTATTTTTACTCATAATTATTGTCCGGATACCAGATCAAAAACCGGCGTGCTCTCTCTGACCTTGTAACCGGTATATGGCTCCTGACAACATCCAGTAAATTCAATCAAAACATCGATATACCTGGAACCTCGTGATGTATATTCAGTATTCCTTCGTCCAGACATACCACTCTGTTATGTACTGGCGTTTCCTATAATTCGGATAAAAATAAAGATAATCGTCATTTAATGTCTGTTCTTCGGTTTTTTACAATTACTAAAAGACATCACTATAGATTATCCTGCATTTTTATTGTCACCATCAATAAGATTAATTACGTTCTACCCCTATCACTATTTATCCTTTTATCGCTTCGTCCATGAGGGACTGGGTACTGGAATAGAGTTCAGTGTTTTTTATTCCTCCTGATGTGATCGAAATGGACACAGACCAACCCTTCAATCAAAATGACTTGATTACTCTGCTCTATGTAGATGACGAACCGGATCTTCTCATGATTGGGAAGATATTTCTGGAGCGAACCGGTGGATTTCAAGTAGATACCATGACATCTGCCGAAGAGGCAATAAAAATCCAACTCAACCAGACCTATGATGCTATAGTGTCTGATTACCAGATGCCTGGAATGGATGGGATAGAATTCTTAAAAGTCGTGAGGAATTCATATGGTGATGTCCCATTCATCCTTTTTACTGGCCGTGGTCGGGAAGAAGTCGTTATTGAGGCTATCAATAATGGTGCAGATTTTTATCTTCAGAAAGGGGGGGAAACCAAGTCACAGTTTGCTGAGTTGTCTCATAAAATAAAACAAGCAGTCAGAAGAAGGCGAGCAGAAAATGACCGGCAAAAACAATTCGAAGAACTAATAGAGACGAAAGAAGCTCTTCAGGAGAGTGAATCCAAATTTCGAGCAATTGTTGAAACTACTCCTGATGTTATCTGGGAAATAGACCTGGACGGGATTTTTACCTATATTAGTCCAAGAAGTGAGGATATTATTGGGTATACTCCTGATGAAGTGATCGGAAAATCATACAATTCAATTCTTCATCCAGATGGACAAAAATCACTTAAAAAGCTCTTTGATAATATTAATAATCGAAACCCTGGACTTACCTCATTTGATATCCCAGCAATTCATAAAAATGGACATATCGTTATACTCAATTGTCGATCACATCCCTTGATCCATTCAAACGGGGCAATCATCGGATTTCGGGGTATTACGACTGATGTGACCAAGAAGACAGAATTTGTAAATGCACTCCACGAAAGCGAACTCCGCCTTCGATCTTTCTTTGAAGCGACAAACGAAGCGGTTTTTCTAATCGACGAAGATGGGAGAATCATTGAATGGAATTCAAGCGCTGAAAGGATATCAGGTATTCGAAAGGATGAAGCTCTTGGCATGTATCTTTGGAACCTGATGTATCGTCTTGTCCCACCGGAACATCGGAATGAAATAAGTCAGACACAAATAGTACAATCAATCCAAACCTCACTTAAAACAGGTATTCCTGTTTTTCGAGAACCCAGGATATTTGAGGCAATTCGTCCGGATGGAAAACGAATATTTACGAGACAAACTGTTTTTCCAATAAAAACAGAAATCGGATATCGATTTGGTTCGATATCACAGGATATTACTGAAGAACGGTATATGGCCGAAGCACTCAGGGAAAGTGAAGAAAGGTTTCGTGGGATGGCAGAACGATCACCTGACCTAATTATTATCCTTGATAAGGAGATGAATATCTCTTATGTTTCGCCTTCTGTAAGAAATATTCTTGGATATAAGCCAGATGAACTGATAAAACATCCTGTAGACTCTGCTTGTGCACCTATTTTTTCACGAAGTTCATTGAATCTTCAGGAGATTATCAGTAAAGTAAAACGAGGGGAAGCTATCGAAAATGAAGAACTCCTCTTACAAAAATATGACGGAACAGGAGTTTTTGTTAATTTCTATGCAATACCGGTAATGAATGCAGAAATCTTATCTGGTGTTCAGATTTCCATGCGGGACATTACCCAAAAGAAAAATACCGAACAAATACTTCGAGAATCAGAAGAAAAATTTGTAACGTTGTTCAAAAAAAATCCGGTGCCTCTTACGCTGGTATCAGCAGCTGATGGTAGTTTTGTAGATGTGAATGATAATTTTGTACTCAATACAGGTTTCAGTCGGGATGACATTATCGGAAAAAAAGCGCATGATATAGGTATTTTTTTAAATGATTCTGAGTATCTAAAATTCTCTAAAGAGATCAGGGAAAACCACGCGGTTAATGGTTTGGAATTACAGTGTCGCACAAAATCCGGTGATATTCGAGTATGCAGGTTTACATCAAGCATTGTAATAATCAGGGGTGTACCTCAAATCCTTTCTTCCATTGAAGACATTACGCAATATAAACAGAACGAGAATACAGTACGTGAAAGGGAGGAGAGATACCGGCTCATTATGCAAAATGCATATGAGGGAATTTTAGTAAACGACCTAACTCCCAATGGACCTGGAACTTTTGTTGATGCGAATGAATCTGCCTGTAATATCCTTGGCATGCCACGAGAGGAGTTACAGAGCAAAAAATTGATCGATCTGGACACTCCGGATATGAAAGTTAGAGCACCTGCAATCATGAAAGAAATTTTAAAAAACGGGCATGCTTCCTTTCAAACAAATTATATTTCCCCTGATAACCAGGAAAAGTTTATCGACATAAGTGTTTCTTTGTTTACCCTCAACAAGAAACCCACGATGCTTTCGATTATTCGAGACATTACTAACCAGAAGGCTGCAGAATCAGCATTGAATGCTATGGTTACCAGTATGGTAGGTATATCTGGTAAGGACTCCCTTGATCGAATCACAGATAGTATCAGCGAATGGCTTTTTGCAGATTGTGTCATGATTGGTGAGATAAGTCCAGATAAAGAATACGTACAGGCCCTTTCGATGGTTTTTGATGGGAAAAGAGTTGCTGAATTTTCATTTCCTATTAAAGGTACACCCTGTGAAAAAACATTAAAACATGGATTTACTTTTTTTCCTGACAGTCTTTCGACAATTTATCCAGAAACTAAGAAAATTACTGGACGGGATTTCCAGGGATATATTGGATCCCAGTTAAAAAACTCGAACGGGGAAATCACGGGGCTTATGTGCATCGTCTCAAATAATCCTATAAATCCTGGTATTTCGGTTAAGGAAATTATTGATATTATTGCAGGAAAGGCAGGTGCAGATATTGAACTTGCACATATTGAACAAGTCCTGCTGGAAAACCAGCGAATGCTAGCCGAAACTATGGATATGGCCAATCTCGTTAGTTGGGAATATATTTTTTCATCACAGACATTTGTTTTTAATGACCGGTTTTATGCCATGTATGGAACAACAGCAGAGAGGGAGGGAGGCTATCACATGGATGCTGAAACATACATTCGTGAATTTGTTTATCCTGCTGATATACCTAAAGTAATTGAAGAAGCGAGCAAGAGTTCGAATGCTATTGATCCAAATTTTATTTCTGTTTTTGAACACCGGTTCATTCGAAGGGATGGTGAAATCCGCCATGTATCTGTGCAGGTAAGAGCGATTTTTGATGAACATGGAACCCTTATTAAAACTCATGGAGCCAACCAGGATATTACTGAACGAAAACTGATCGAAGAAGCTATTTTGAAGGCCAACAGGCAATTAAATCTTCTCTCAAGCATTACACGTCATGATATTCTTAACAATATTTCTGTTTTTTATGGATATCTTGAACTTTTAGAGATGGAATCAGAAAATTCAGGTACATCTGTATATATTCAAAAAATGTCCGAAGGAATTCAGAAAATTCAGTCACAAATAGAATTTTCACGGATTTATCAGGATCTTGGTTCACAAAAACCTATGTGGATATCTCTTGATACCATTCTGTCAAACTTATCCCCACCGGATACCATTCATTTTACGGCCAATGTATCCGGAATTTTTATTTTTGCTGATCCAATGCTTGAAAGAGTATTCTATAATTTGCTGGATAATTCCATCAGGCACGGTGATAATCTAACAACAGTATTCGTTTCAGCATATGAATCAGAGCGTTCCTTGATGATAGTTTTTGAAGATGATGGTGTCGGAGTTCCTATAATAGATAAAAATCAGATTTTCGAGAGAGGATTTGGTAAAAATACCGGGCATGGTCTGTTTCTGGTCAGGGAAATTCTTTCATTGACTGGAATTACAATACAGGAATCAGGTGTACCTGGAAAAGGGGCCAGATTTGAAATCATCGTACCTTCTGGTTCGTATAGGATAAACCGATGATCTTGAACGAATAAAAATGCCAATATTTGTCAAATTTCAGAAATCGTGCTTTTTTATGGCATATTTCTTTATATTGGATCAATAGAGAAAATCTAATATAACAATACTAATCACATAACACAAACACATACCATATCATGTACCTTCGAGAAGGATTGGGAGAAACAAATTCTTATCTGCCGGGATCACTCGTACATGGATTATATTTTAGGTGTATTTTATGAGCAAATTTTCAATCATCCTATTGGTTATTATTCTTTTATCATGTTTCGGATTGGTCTCCGGAGAAAATGAGATCCATATCGGGGCAATTATTGCTGATAATGGAGAGAGTGCCTCGTATGCTAAAGGGATAGAGGCAGCGATTGATCTGGCTATCAGCGATTTAAATGACAGTTTTAAAAATGCCGGGATAAATACAACGACAATTGTTACAAAAGTCTTTGTTAACGGAACAAAAGAGGGTGCTTTCAACGGAGCAGAAGAACTGTCAGCTCAGGGAGTAGAGGTAATTGTTGGACCATATACTTCAGAAGAAGTTGTCGGAATTCTCCCGGTGTTGAACGAAAAGAATATCCTTTCTGTTAGTTCCTCGACATCTGTAGAACTTTCAAAACCAGGAGATCCAGTCATCAGACTCGCACCAAGTGATGCTCATCTTTATAAAAGTCTGGTTGCCTTTAATACACTCACGTCTGATAGTTATCCAATGAAAGGGATTATCCTGGCGAGAAATGATGTTTATGGTGGAACCCTTTCAGATTTGATGAAGTCAAAATCTTTTGTTGCACCACTCCAAGACAATAATGTGGAAACGAACTCATTGAATGGAAATGTCACTGAAACGTTATTGTACTCTCCACAAACCCGTGATTTTTCAAAAATCCTTAATGAACTTGACACTTTGGTAACTCCGCTTATTGAAGAATATGGTGAGAAAAATGTTGTAATCCTTACGATATCTTTTGATGAAATTTCTGATATCCTGGCCCAAGCTTCACAGTATCCGAATTTGTATAAAGTTCGTTGGCAAGGAACGGATTCTATCGCATTAAATCCTGCAATTCTAATGAATGAAACGGCAGCCAGATTTGCAGCGGATACCGGATTCACCGCCCTTTCCTTTAATATTATTCAACCTGATGGAACTGATTACTGGCGAGTGTATGATGTCGTAAAAGAGGCAGGGGATGGGCATAAACCAAGTATCTATGAGATACTCCCGTATGATCAGACATTGATGGCAGCATGGATCATGCAGAGTAAACCTTCAACACTTGACGAAATGCTTTTTATTGCTGATAGTTATGGGAAATTATCTTATGGGGCAACTGGATGGTTGAAGTTAAACACTCGGGGAGACAGACAATTCGGGGATTATTTCTTTTACCAGATCATGAAAAAAACAGATGGAACATATTCTTGGATCCCTGTATCAATGTTTCTGGATGAGTCAAATACCCTTGTCCCCCTTACTGATACTGATAATATCTTTATGAAACAATATGGGGATATAAAAGTTACCTAATAATTATTATTTTTAGAAGTAAGGCATGTAATAGGGATTCAATCATGACAGGATCCAGAATACATTATGACTATTTTTTAATGAATTTTACATGTCACCAGGAATATTCTATAGTTTTATCGTTTAATTCTCTGTGCACTGCTGTTCAACCGTACCAAATTTAGAGAGTGTTGAATTCGGAAACGACTGCCCATTAGATTGCTCTCCGCAGGGCAAGGAGAAATGGAGCTGTTCGATAATAAAGCCGTTCCCTGTGTTCCGAAGAACCATCGTTGACCTTCCATGGATTGTCTGTGTTGTTGTACCATCTGTTGTGTATGTCATCGTAGATTGTGAAGTAACCCATGCAATCATACCATCACCAAAAATCCTGCGATCTGTAAATTCAACCGAATGTATTGTCGCCTGGGTCATATCACGCTTTATGTGCTGGATAAAATCATCATGCGTCCTGATTATCTCATCTGGTCCGCTGCCAAATCCAGATATATTCTGAGAAAAAATCGCAGATAATGTTTCAATATCCTTATTTTTGTAAGAATGAGCATATTGGTCCATGGTCCTTATTATTCCTGCTTTATCTTCGATTGTGAGTGCCATATACTCTGATTGGCAGCCATGAGTAATGGATTTTTTTATCGCAAAACGGGTATCATAGTTATAGAATTGGTACCTATACTTCTCTTCCCTACTTCAGCATAGGATGTTACTTCCCATCTAATCCCGTTTTGATCCTTCACCAGAGTCATGATATCATATGTTCCGGTTATCCGGTCTCCGTTTTTATTCATCTGGTATAAACCAGAAAGGCCATAGTGCTGCTCAGCAATAGGAAGAACTGCTGTCTCTGTCGAATGGCTGTCTGATGCACCACCCATTACTAGGGTTTTCAGAACTATCCAGACTGAGTCATATGTTGCAAGAGCAAATCCATCAGGATTCTTCCCTGCAGTTCTGGAAACAAGGGTCAGGTACGTTGGATTTTGTTTTGCATAAATGTCAGATCCAAAGTCAATTGCAGTAAAATTTCTGGCATATGCATATTCTGCAGGCTTTGACAGGCCAGTAAGCTCCGGAAGCACGGCGTTAGAATCGCATCCAATCCATGACACTTTTGTCAGATTCATATACTGAAGGGTGTCAGCTCCAGCCATGATATCCTGCAGTTCACGGGAGGTGACAGCATATATCGCAATTTTTTCAGGTTTTAATGTTTTTAGCAGAGTTCCAATTTTTTGGTCAAGTTGTGAGATAACCGGGGTAAAGTCTGTCGTATCCGGGCTATACCAAATCTCTTTCTCTATTGAAACATCTTCTCCCAGACTTTGGGATACAGCATTCATGAGACTCCCTCCGTGGTGATCATCCCGGACAATAGGCACAATTCGTGTAAATCCTTTATCCGAAAAAAATTGTGATGTAACTTTTCCCTGCAGCGTGTCATCAGGATTAAATCGAATGAGATTATCATGTGGATCTGCATGGATGGGAGAGGTAACGCCGGTTGCAAGGAGTAAAATGCCATGAGATATACAATATTCTTTTATTGCATCAGCCTGGTCATCCGATAAATACGTTAATATTGCTGTTGCCCTGGAATCACCAAGTTTTATTACTTTTTCAACAGCAGAATCCGTTTCAGAGGTGATTTCGAGAACATTTGGAACAATTTGGATATCTGATCCGATTGATTTGAGGTATGTATTGAAATCAGAGACTGCAAGGTCAAAGGCAGCAAGAGATCCATCACCAGTTGTTTTGAGATCTCCTGATGTTGGGTACATCCCATAGAGGGTGATCTGTCTGTTACCCCCGATATGAGAATTTTCTGCATAAACAGAGGTTGTCATAATTATGAAGCATATCAGAATATAGAATACTCCGGAAATGAGGATGGCTTTTCTCGCATGGATCATATAGAGTGATTATAATATAAGCCCTTATAATTTCTGAATTGATATGTTCAAGTCAATTTGAAATATATTGTTGGGTCATTATCTCATCTTTGAAATATGACTTCCAATTTGGTATATTCACCGAAAAAAACTCTGGCAAATTTATGTATCATATTTTCCAGAAGGACAGTATCTCTGCTTACTTCTAAAATATGGCATATTCCTCACAAAATAGTAATTATCACACAAATACACCAATAATCAACGAATTTATTTTCCTCATACCATACGATAAATATATATAGAATTACAAATCAATAACAAAGTGATCATTATTATGAATTTCAACAATTTTACCCTTAAATCGCAGGAAGCAATCCAGAAAGCAATGGAAATTGCCGCAGGAAAACAGAACCAAGCTATCGAGCCTGGGCATCTGCTTAAGGGGATGCTAATCGTGGATGAAAATGTCATCCCATACCTGCTTAAAAAACTCAATGTAAATCTGGATCGGTTTAGTCAGGTTCTGGACCGAAATATCGATGCATTGCCAAAGATCACAGGGGGTGAGCCATATCTGTCTCATGATATGACAAAAGTTCTCCAAAAGGCAAGTGCTATTGCCCAGGAATTTAAAGATGAATTTGTATCAATCGAGCATCTACTACTTGGAATTCTCTCTGTAAATGAATCTACTGCCCGACTTCTCAAAGAAAACGGAGTATCTGAAAAAGATCTGAAAACCGCAATTAGACAACTCCGGAAAGGTTCCACAGTGAGCAGTCAGACTGCTGAAGAGACATATAATGCTTTAAACCAGTTTGCCAGAAATCTGAATGAACTAGCATTCTCCGGCAAGTTAGATCCGGTCATTGGCAGGGATGATGAGATCCGGAGGGTTTTACAGATTCTTTCCCGCAGGACAAAGAATAATCCGATTCTGATCGGAGAACCAGGAGTTGGAAAAACTGCTATAGCAGAAGGTCTTGCACATCGTATAATCGATGGAGATGTTCCAGACAATCTCAAAACCAAACAGATCTTTTCGCTAGACATGGGTGCTCTTATAGCAGGAGCAAAATACAAAGGGGAATTTGAAGAACGCCTGAAAAGTGTTGTAAAAGAAGTTGTCTCATCGGACGGGGAGATCATACTCTTCATAGATGAAATTCATACCCTTGTCGGGGCTGGGGCAAGTGAAGGAGCGATGGATGCAGCAAATATCTTAAAGCCAGCTCTTTCCAGGGGAGAATTGCATGTTATCGGTGCAACAACTTTAAAGGAATACCAGAAATATTTCGAGAAAGATAAAGCTCTTGAACGACGGTTCCAGCCGGTTATGGTGAATGAACCTGACACTCTTGATGCGATTTCTATCCTTCGAGGTATCAAGGAGAAGTATGAAACTCATCACCATGTCAGAATTAAGGATGAAGCTATCATTGCCGCTGTTGAATTATCCCAACGATACATTTCTGACCGGTTTCTACCAGATAAGGCGATAGATCTGATTGATGAAGCAGCTTCGAAACTTCGGCTTGAAATTAACTCTGTTCCAGAGGAACTTGAGATTATTGAGCGTCGGATTCGTCAACTGGAAATTGAACGGGAAGCAATAAAACGGGAGAAGGATCAGGTCAAGCTGGATTCCCTGAACGAGGAGATAGGAAACCTCACCGAAGAACGAAACCGGCTGAAAGCAAAATGGCAATCTGAAAAAGACATTGTTGAGCAGATACAACTTAGTAAGAACGAGATTGAAGACTTAAAGTTTGAAGCAGACAGTGCAAATCGAACTGGCGATTTGGGAAAAGTAGCGGAGATCAGGTATGGTAGGATCCCGGAAAAAGAAAAGAACATTGAGGGATTAAAAAATCAACTCACCGACCTGCAAAAAGATTCTGCCATGGTAAACGAGGAGGTGGATGCAGAAGAGATCGCTGAAGTTGTATCCCGATGGACAGGAATTCCAGTAAGCAGAATGCTTCAAAGCGAAAAACAAAAACTCCTAAGCCTTGAAGAGGAACTTCACAAGAGAGTCGTTGGGCAGGATGAGGCAATTCATGCAGTCTCTGATGCTATCCGCCGGAGCCGAGCTGGGCTTTCAGACTCAAAGCGTCCGATTGGTTCATTTATATTTCTGGGAACCACGGGGGTAGGGAAGACCGAACTCGCAAAAGCTCTTGCAGAGTTCTTGTTCAACAATGAGAACAACATGGTCAGAATTGACATGTCTGAATACCAGGAGCGACACACGGTCTCCAGACTTGTCGGTGCTCCTCCGGGTTATATTGGATATGAAGAATCAGGACAATTAACTGAAGCAGTCAGGAGAAAACCATATTCAGTTGTATTATTGGATGAAATTGAAAAGGCTCATCCGGATGTCTTTAATATACTACTTCAGGTACTTGATGATGGTCGTCTGACTGATAATAAGGGTCGCACGGTGGACTTTAAAAATACCATTATCATCATGACCTCGAATATTGGGTCACATATCATCCAGGAAAATCTGGAACATGTTACAGATACGAACCGTGATGAAGTATTTGATCGAACCAAAGAGTTGGTTTTCGACCTCCTGAAAAAGACGATTCGTCCAGAGTTCCTGAACCGTATAGATGAAGTTATCATGTTCCGGCCGCTGTCCATGGATGAGATTCGGACTGTCGTCAGATTGCAACTGGATATTGTTCGCAGAATGCTTGAAAAGAATGATGTTAGGTTTACTGTAACTGATAATGCAATCAGTCACATTGCTCATCTCGGGTTTGATCCCCAGTTTGGAGCACGGCCAATCAAGCGAGTTATTCAGAAGAATCTTCTCAATGAATTATCGAAAATGATCCTGGCCGGTACAGTAACAAAGGAGCAGGAGATTGTGATTGATGAACAGGGTGGAAATTTACTTTTCCGAAATAAATAAAGTTAAAATTATTTCATTTCTATTCTTTTTTAGAAGTATAAAGTGTGAACCTAGACAATTTCATGAATAAAACCATAGTGGATTTCATTACATGAGAGAAAAGGGAGGGTAATAATCTGCAAAATGGTGGTTTTCCTGGATTCATTTTTATTTCAACCATCATTTCTTTATGATTATTGAATGTTATTATTATCAGAGGATTAAAAAAATAAAATCTCAAATTTCCTGAAAAAATTGAATTCACCATAGAGTAACTGAAATAATTTTATTGGTTGGAAGCATAGGTTTTTTATTCATCTGGATTATATAATTACTGCTTTAAGGATATTGATAACTGGTAGATTTTTTGTTCTAAAATATCAACACCGAATTAATTTTCAAATTCATCCCAATGTAACACAATACATTTACGAAATCGTTAAAGAAGATATCCTGGTTATAAATTCCAATCTTTATTGTGGCTATATTTTTTCACAATGATATATGAAAAGGATTTTCCAAAAATGTTATGATAATGTAATGATAATCTATCATCTCTAAATCCTATGATAATTCTCCTCTGCTTTAATAATTAGGTTATTTTAATGAATGAGACAAAGGATAGGTATTCCCAGATACGTGAATATCTCCAAGAACGTTTTCCTGAGTCAGTTTCAATTTCGAGAATAGCAAGAGATTTAAAAATAAACCGGGGCTCGGTTTCAAAATACATGGAAGTACTGCTAACCCAAGGACATGTGATCATGAAACCATATGGGAAAGCAAAACTCTACTCATCATCACAGAAAATTCCATTTGATGATCTTTTTGATTATCTTCCTGATGCAATTTTAATACTTGATGAGGATCTTCGTATTCTTATGGTCAATAAAAGTTTTATAAAAACTTTTGATATCGGGAAACACCAGCAGATTACTGGTTTCTCTCTCGAAAAATTAGATTTATCTCTCTTCAGAGATCCCTCGGTTCGTGATAATATAGATCGAATTTTATTGTCAAAAACGTATGTGAACGAGATGTTGCTCATTGAACCTGTAAAAAACCGAATTTTTCTTACCGAGTTCATTCAGACAACTGTTCCTTCTCTTTCATTTACTGGAAAAACGGGAATTATGATCAGTTTTCGGGACATCACAACCTGGAAAAAAACTGAAGATGAATTAAAAAGCAGTGAACGGAAGATCCGGACCCTATTTGAAGAAGTACCAAGTGGTATCTTTATGTTTCAGGAGGATGGTACGATTTTGAATGCGAATCGGGCATCACTTGAAATACTTGGTCTGACTCGATTTACTGATATTGCTCACATCAATCTTTTTGATATCATGTGTTCTCGTGAACCTATTGAACGCCTAATAAAAGAAGGAAAAAATGCAGAGATAACACTTACCTGTAATTTTGATCGTGTAAAAAGAACTACCCTTGTTCCAACTAGCAAAAGTGGCGTTGCATATTTTCAAGTGGTGTTTGCACCAATAATAGATAGACGAGCAAATAATCCTCGTGAGTTTTTTATTCTATTCCTCGATATTACCCAACAGAAAAGAGCTGAAAAAGAATTAAAAGAACGTTTTAGAGGAATCACGAGTAATCTCCCTGGTATTGCATACCAATTTTTTGCCCGTGATTCAGGTGAATGGGGAGTTTATTATGTTGATGAACGCTCTGACAAAATTTATGGACTGTCTCCTGAACCTCTTTACAACTGGTTTGATCGGTTCACTGCTTGTATCGCAGAAGAAGATAAGGAGCGGTGGACTGCCTCAATTCAAGATGTAATTTTACGGATAGTCCCTTGGGATTTTGAAGGGATCTTTATCCATCCAGATGGAAAAAGGATGTATATACGAGGAGTATCTCAACCGATACGCCTGAAAAACGAAACCATCTGGAATGGGCTTTTCCTTGATATTACTGATAGAAAAAAAGCAGAAGAGGAATTGCGAATCAGCGAGCAACGGTTTTTTGGGATTGCCAGAAACCTTCCAGGTATTGTATATCAGTTTTATGTACGAAATACAGGGGAATCTGGAATGTACTTTGTAGATGAACGATCAGAGGAATTATATGGCATCTCTCCTAATCCCCTTGATTCCTGGATCAATCGTTTTGGTTCACATATTGCACCTTCTGATCAGAAACGATGGACTGATTCAATAGAATATGTTATTCGTAGAAATGCACCTTGGGAATTTGAAGGACAATATATTTTTTCCCAAAATGAGGAACGATATATAAGGGTAATTTCACAACCAATTATATTGCCAGAAGAAACAATATGGAACGGTCTGATTCTTGATATCACAGAGTATTGGAAAGCAGAGGAAGCACTTCGGAAAAGTCTCTTTAATGAAATCAGATATCATTCTTTTTTTGAGAATACCTGTAACGGGGTGTTAATTTACGAACCCATTAACGATGGAAACGAATATATCCTTAAGGATGTCAATAAAGCAACGGCTAACCTGCTTCGTATGAATAAGGAAGATCTCATCGGGAAAAAGTTATTTGAAGAATTTCCTGATCTTCCAAATCCGGAAATCAGAGACCTTTTACGACGTGTCCTCATGTCAGAAAAACCTGAATTTGTTGCTCCGTTGAAATACCGGAAACGGGATGACTTTCCCTGGATTTCACATTATGTGTTTAAATTGCCTTCTGGAGAAATCGCTTCATTCATGGTTGATGTTTCTGATGAAGTGCAAAAAGAACATGAGATGATTGGACAATTCTGCGAATTGCCTCTGGATTGAAAATGTACTGTCTGAATTTTGCATAATTCTGTTTGTTATTGATCATCAATACAAATAATTAGGTTTCGATGACTTTTAATGCTGATCTGTAACCCGATAGTATTTTTGGTATTTCTTACGAGAAAATCTATGTTTAACAGGTCTTTTGATATTTGAGTATTTATTAATCCTTCCGGAAATCAGATTTATTGCTGAGCAATAAAAATCAAGTTTATTATCATAAAGATGAAAGAATCTATGTGGACAACCGTCCACAGAATACCGACAAGAGATAAACTGTACCATTAATGGCGATGACCAGCCGGATTCAATTGACTCACAATCATCCTATGAATCCAGGTTGGTTCGCTCGTTACCCATGATTATTGGATACTGATAGGTATCAATATTCCGGTCACGAAAGATTGCGCCATTTTTGGTCCTTATTATCGGAATGAGGAATTATCATGGAAACAAAAGTAGGCTATTTTGCGTCTATTGAGCAGTATAAACCAATGGATGCTCTTGAACAATCAGTCAGAGCAGAAAAAGTAGGTTTTGATTCTATCTGGGTTGATGATCATTTTCACCCGTGGTACCACTCAGATGCCCAGTCAGGTCAAGCTTGGGCATGGATGGGTGCAACATTACAGGCGACCAAAAAAGTATTTGTCTCTACATGTATTACATGCCCAATTTTAAGATATAATCCTGGTGTTGTTGCCCAGACGTTTGCAACACTTCGTCAAATGTACCCAAAACGAGTTGGAGTTGCAGTTGGAGCAGGTGAAGCACTTAATGAAGTTCCGGTAACTGGGCAATGGCCGAGTGTTCCTGAACGTCAAGAGATGACGATTGAAGCCATAGAGGTTATGAGAAAACTTTGGGAGAGTAAAACACCCGTTACATTTAAAGGAAAATATTACACCCTCGAAAAAGCGTTTATGTATACAAAGCCAGAAGATGAAGTACCCCTCTATTTTAGTGGTATGGGCCCTAAGGGAGCAAAGCTCGCCGGAATACACGGCGACCATTTAATGACCGTTTCTGCCGATACAGAAACCTTAAAAAACGTTACCATTCCAAAATTTGAAGAAGGTGCAAAAGAAGCTGGGAAAGATCCAAAAAAAATGGAGAAAGCCATGTTAATATGGTATTCCGTGGATCCGGATTTCGAAAAGGCGGTCGAAGGGAACCGGTTCTGGGCTGGGTGTTTAGTTCCTGCTATGTTTAAGTACCGTGTCAGTGATCCACCCGAAGTAGAACTTCATGCAAATGCAGTCGGATCTGAAATGATTAAGAAAAACTTCTTATGTGCAACCGATGCAGAAGGTCTAATTCATGAGATCGAGCGGTTTAAGAATGCAGGTATAACTCATTTCTGCCTTGGTAACTCAAGTCCAAATGTCAATTATGGAATTGATATATTCAAAGATGTCATTCCTGCTGTAAAGGATTGATCTAGATTTCATGACTCCCATATTGATTAATAATGAGGAACGATGATATGTCGAGTACATTAGAAAAAACTACTATTTTTTTTCCTGAGCAGGTAGTACATGCTGATGATATGCCCTGGTATTCTCCACCTGGGTGGAAAGGAGTATTCCTAAAAGACTTAATCGGAGAAAACCAGACATATGGGAAATTTAGTTATCATCTTGTCCGGGTTCAGGAAAATTGTGAAGTCCCATTACACAGCCATGATACACAATGGGAGTGGAACGCAATTCTTGGAGGTAATGGTACTTTTATTCTCAATAAAAAAGAAATTTCGGTATCAAAAGGCCAGACATTTGTTACACCTCCAGGAGTATCACATATTATTCGTGCAGGGAATAGAGATATTGTTTTATTGGCGATGTTTGTTCCACCTTTAGGATGAAACTCCTTTTTTTAAAATAATTTACGATGAAAATAGTTTCTGATCTATTAACTTTCATCATTTGTTACTGATGCAATTTTCATAGTTACAGGTGAGAAATGAAGTGGTTCATGTGGTTTTCTGTTATTGTCATGAAAAAAGGGGATTAAAACGTGTAGGAGATATCATTTTGTGGACAGATATCTGCACATGATGCACAGAGTATACACTCATAATTTTCTATCTCACCAGTGTTTAGAATCCAGACCAACTAGATTCCGTATTTTATAAAGCTTAGTTTTTCTCCAGAGACTGGACTTTTTTGAATTTCTCCACATATTTCCTGCTCTGCTCCCATAGGACAGAACCAGCCACACCAGAATCGACCAAAAAAGAGCGATGCTATAAAGGTTATGTTAATAAGCACCATGATTCCGGTTATTATGCCTTCTGACACTCCTCTGAGCAGAATAATTGGGGAAATATACACAAGAATTATCGGGAGGGTGATAAACATCCAGAAGAGAATAACTCTCCTTATCTGTTGTCTGTTCATAATATCGGATCACCTTTTTGGTTCCATTTCTACCATTTTCGCAATGTAATGTTCATTTACATCACATTTATGTGTAGACCAAATATGAAAGTATGTAATATTCAGCAATTACAGGTTACTTAAGTGACGTTAGCCGTAGGTTCACATAAAACGGCCGAAAAATAAATGATCAGGTATTCATCTCCTTTGCTTTCGTGTATGCATCAAACATGCTGTATATCCATACGATAAGATAGAAAGGAATTCCTATCAGAATAGTCGATAGACCAGCAAATATTGCTGCTGCTACGAACAGCAGAATTGCTTTTAGTAACTGGCCGGTATAAAACTGACCAAGTCCTGGGATAAAGAACGAGAGAATCAAAGCGATGAGTGGTGATGGCATGGGGAAGTACGTCTCAATCGATTGTATATATGAATTCTGGTCAAATGAATGCCTGCTATTATTACATTAATTTCTGCATACCTCTACACTTACAATACCGTCATGAGTTTTATCATCTCATAGGATAATCCAAGTTTTATGTTCTCTCTGCTCTGGGTGGATGATGACATACTCTTCCTTTCACTCGTCATCGCAGAGACAAAAATGTGGGCCCATATTCAAGTAAAAACTGTTTTGAACGAGGAGGAAGCTGAGAAGATCCTGGCAAAGAACAGGATTGATATGGTGATATCTGAGTATTTACTCCCTGAAAAAAGTGGTATCGATCTTCTTCGACATATCAAATCAAGATATGGGGAACTCCCTTTTTTATTACTAACAGGGCATGGTAATGAAGATGTAGCCATTGAAGCCTCACGGTATGGAGCAACAGGATATTTTCGAAAAACCGGAGATATTATTGCACAATTAAATGAAATCTATGGTATTGTCCGGATTGAAATGGTGCGCAAGGAAAAACGCGAGTCGCATAAATTACAAGAGTTACCTTCTCGAAGCATTCTGAATATACAACAATCGTTTCTTCTTCGGATTAACCTGAATATGGTTGTATTATTTTGCAATCCTGTGTTATTAGCCACTATTCATATTTCTTCTAAAGACATTATCGGGGAGAATTTTTTAAATTACATTATTAAATCCGATAGAGGGCCTTTTGTAGATGCAATAATGAAACTTTCTTCAGAATCACCGAATATTTCATTTAAGTTTCGTCTCTTTCCTGCAGATAATAAAACCCAAAAAATATGGACTGAATGGATATGGACTGCATTTTTTGATAACGATGGTAGTTGTAACTTTATTCAGGGGATAGGAATAGATTTAGAGAAAAATTTGGAAACATCAAGGAGGGAAGAACAGTATTTTACCAATCTGGAGTTTTTATCCAGGACTGCCATGAAACTACTTGATATTGAAGATCAACAGACTTTGTACCAATTTATCGGCGATACTATACTTGAAATCGTTCCTGATTCATATATTACCGTTGGAGCAATAGATAAGAAAAATCACACACTTATTTTAAAAACCGTGGTTGCTTCGGAGGATATCCTTCCAATTGTCAGAA